>CAZXVZ010000090.1:0-10502 GCA_964644085.1 uncultured Syntrophus sp.
ATTTGTGATTTTCTTCCTGGATGTTGGGAATAGTGTTGGGAATCACTAATTGTTTTTATCAACGATATTCTTATTATTTTCTATAACATTATGATATTACAATTAATAGTCCCAACGAGGTTCGAACTCGTGTTTCCGGCGTGAGAGGCCAGCGTCCTAGGCCACTAGACGATGGGACCAGCGAGATGAATAATAGCAGAAAAGTGTTGGTTTTTCCAGCGAAATGTGCAACTCGAATTGTTTCAGTCCTGGCATGAATGTGGTACTGGAATATCCTATGCAAACTCCTCATTCCGCTCCGGCAACTTCATTTGCTCGCGTTCAGTTCCGGAACTTCTGCCTGACGGCAAAAGACCGAACTTCCTCGCTTCACAATCCGTCACTTTTGCCGGGAGTTCCCGACATAGCCGATACTGTATGAGTGTCCCGCGCGACGCAAGGACAAAACCATAGTAGGATTGCCAGTCGTGAGTCACTCTCCGTAAAGACTTGAAAGGAGTTCCGAAAGAATACGCCAGGATCGCTATAGAAAGAAGCTTAAAAATCAACTTGACTTTGTTTACGTAAAGGTAGGGTCGACGGTTTGCTTAAGAATAATCCCGACATTATGCCCATATAACATACTAAAAGAAATAGCTTCGCCGGTGAAAACGTGAAGTTGAATGCGCATTGGAACGACTCGTTGACCAGGTATTTTGGGAAGATACAGCGCTCCACTTCTCGGACTATTTGCACTGACAAATAGTTCTATACATTTTCCAGTGTGTCGATTATAATAATAATAGGTAAAAAAAAGAGGAGGAATCATGTTTGGTTTAGGAATGCCGGAATTAATTATTATTCTGGCCATCGTCATCCTTATTTTCGGAGCAGGACGGATTTCTGAGATAGGGGGAGCCATCGGCAAAGGCATAAAGAGTTTCAAAAAATCAATAAGTGAGCCGGACGAGATAGACTTAACCCCTCCATTAAAAAATGAAAAGGAACAGAAGAAGGAAGAACAGAAGTAATCCAAAGCATCTTCCAACCAGCAAATAAAATAGATCGTTCACCGTTCAAAAGATGCAACGTCCAAAAAACATTGATAATCCTTGAAAATTTGCATACAATGCTGCCATGGAAATCGTGAATGGTTTTGAAAACGCTTCAATAGAGCGGGCAGTGGTATTACTGAAAGGCGGAGATGTGGTTGCATTTCCAACAGAGACAGTTTATGGTCTCGGCGCTGATGCTCTTAATCCCTACGCTGTGGCAAAAATATTCGAAGCCAAAAACAGACCGCATTTTGACCCACTCATTGTCCATATAAGCCGGAAGGAATGGACTTACGACTACACCGAAGAAGTTCCGCAAGATGCCATAAGACTGATAAATATGTTCTGGCCGGGTCCTCTCACCTTGATTCTCAGAAAAAAGCCGTCCATTCCCGATATCGTCACGGCCGGCCTTCCCACGGTTGCCGTCCGTATGCCGTCACACCCTGTCGCGCTTGCTCTCATTGATGCTTTCCGAAAACCTGTGGCCGCGCCAAGCGCCAACCCCTTTGGGTATATGAGCCCCACAAAAGTGGCTCATGTGGCACGAATGCTTAAGGAAAAAGTTCCCCTGGTTTTGGATGGTGGAAATAGTGTTTTTGGCATAGAGTCAACGATTGTTTCCTTTCAGGACAATGGCGTATATATTCACCGGCACGGTGCCATAAGTGAAGAAGATTTATCCCAATGCGTCACAATTACGAGGAACATACAAACTGGTTCTCTCTACCGTTCACCCGGTGAGTTGCCTTACCATTACGCGCCAACGAAACCTCTGACCATTATCGGTCATGTCGATGAAATCAAGACTGCAAATTCGTCTTTTCTCGCCTTTCGTCAACCGGTGATAAAACCTCTTTCACGATATATAAAGGTACTCTCAAAAGCAGGTGACTTGAAGGAGGCGGCAGCGAATTTTTTTTCAGATCTTATTGAACTGGACCGTGACGATGTGGAAATTATTTACGCTGAAAAAATACCTGACACAGGCATCGGGAAAGCAATAATGGAGAGGCTTGAGAAGGCATCAAAAAAGGGGCAGATTAAATGATGGATAACTCATTGATAATTCGGATAATACATGATAAGGTTATTTTGGATATAAAAGGGTTATGAAAAAATTCATATGACTGTAACTATCTGATATTATTAACATATAGTAATTTAAGGGGGTATGGGAAAAACGTATGATAACCAATAAAATCAAGCAGATAAAAACCCATTTTTACAACTTTTGCACAGGTTTTCCACCAAAAATGTTGAAAAGTCTTGGAACCTCTTTTTTTTCTAAATGTTGCGTTGTATTCCTGTGTCTTTTTCTTTTGATTTCCTGCTCATCAATTAAGAAAATAATAGGAAAAGGTGAACCAAAGACTCAGTCACCTGTGCTGGAAAATTCTCTTATTTCCATGACCGAAGAAGAGGTAAGAAAAAAACTTGGTGAACCGACCATTGTAAGCATGACTACAGAAAAACGAATCCTCTGGACATACGTGCCCGAGTGGAAAATTATGCCCGATAATAAAGATACGGTCTATGTTGAATTTGAAAATGGCAAAGTAATAAAAGTCGTTAAAGCGAAAAAATAAAAATAAGGTGAAGTATGATTTGCGAAAAATGTGGAAGTGAAACAGAAACTATTACCTGTAGCCATTGCGGAGAAGCGATAAGAAAACTTGGTCCTTTTTGCTATCTCTGCGGTCAGGAATATGGTGAAACTGAGGCAAAGACCGTCAGTGACGAGGGCGATGACATTGATTTCCGTAAACGGATCCTCTGCAGCGATGGAGCCTGCATCGGTGTTATTGGCGAGGATGGGGTCTGCAAAGTATGCGGAAAACCATATACTCCGGAATCGTAGCGGTTTTTCTCTCTTTGGCCCTTTGCTCCTGTTCGACCACATATTCTGTGTATTCGCAAAATATTTTTATGGGAAAGAAGTTTCTCGAAGAAAAAGAATACGCAGAGTCGAGGAAATATTTTCAAGAAGCGGCACGCAACATCAGAGAATCTGTGTCGCTTACATTCCTGGCAGTTGCCGAATATAGAACGGGAAATCTTGAAAACGCTGGCAGATTGATACAGGAAGCCGCACGGGAGCAGCTTGACATGTTATATTTTGTGAGGACTTTTGGTTACAGGGCAATTATTATTATGAAACATGATAGGGCAGCGGGTATTGTTGCCCTGAAAGACTATATTAACCGTTACAATACCGTATATCCGCTAAAAACGATCAAAGAACTTAGAAGAATGGTCGAGGCAGGGATTGTTGATGAAGCGAGAATGGAAACCATTATAAATGAACAGATATGGTGGTATGAACGCGATATGGAAGAGTTTCTCACGACAGGTGGAGGGTATTACGGTGAACGGTACAGTGGAAGGTTATTTATTTCTCGATAGGATGAAAAACATATGGGTATTTTTGAAAAGATAAAAGAAGGCCTTGCGAAAACGCGTGATCAACTTATCACCCGTGTTGAATGGGCTGTATCCGGCAAGGCTATCGACGAAAACGCTTTCGATGAAATAGAAGAGGCTATTATTCTTTCCGATGCCGGACTGGAGACGGCACAGGCCCTTACGGCAGTTTTGAAAGAAAAATGGAAGCGGGGGCAGATAAAGACTTCAGAAGATGTAAAGCGATCAATAAAAGAGGAAATAAAGAAGCTTCTTGAACCTATTGAATCCTCAATAAACACAAACGGGGGAAAACCCTTTGTCATGCTTGCCCTTGGCGTCAATGGAGTGGGAAAGACCACGACAATAGCCAAACTGGCCGGCATTTATCAGAAATCAGGTAAATCAGTCCTCTTCGGCGCCTGTGATACATTCAGGGCCGCGGCAATCGAACAGCTTGATGTGTGGGCGAAAAGGCTCCATATTGATATGGTAAAACATGCCGATGGGTCTGACCCTGCCGCTGTCGCCTATGACGCGGTCAAGGCAGCTAAAGCGCGCGGTGTAGATATCCTCATGCTCGATACCGCCGGGCGGCTCCATACAAAAGCCAACCTTATGGAGGAGATGAAAAAGATTAAACGGGTTGTTGCCAAAGAACTTCCGGGCGCGCCTCATGAGGTTCTCCTTGTTGTCGACGCGACGAACGGGCAGAACGCTATAGCACAGGCAGAGACTTTTCATGAAGCCCTTCAGTTGACGGGGATTGTCATTACCAAGCTTGACGGTACGGCGAAGGGAGGGTTTATTTTGCCGATAGCCCATGGTCTTAAGATACCCGTGAGATATGTGGGGGTAGGCGAGAAAGTGGATGACCTGATTCCCTTCAGTGCGAAAGATTTTGCTGAGGCCATCCTCTGAAAATTGAACATTGTTTTGCAGAGGATAGCCTCACTTGTAATGAACGGAATGCCAGGTATTTCCAAACACCGTTGAGTTGCCCTGTTTCACTTGTCGTGCCTTCAGTGAAGATACATGAGGTTTTCAAAGCAATTCTCAGGAAATCAGACAAAAACGAAGCTTTGCAGGCGGTTGTTGCTATGCAAAAAGGAAAAGTCGTGGGTTGCGAAAAGCATTATTCCTGCGACAGCGCAGGAATATGAAGCCCTCATATGGACGCAGGATTCTGATCTCAAGAATATGGACAAGGTAAAACATTTTTCCCAAGAAATGAATTATAATGCTCCTCCCCTTGTAAATTGGTCAAAGGTGTATAATAATTCTAGAGGTGAAGTTGACGGAAATAATTATATAATAGGAACAATAGGAACAACAAAATGCGAAATCTGATCCAGTTATTGATAGTCGTGGCGTTTATAATCACAATTAGTTGTTGCGCTAAACAATTGAAGGAACAGGAAGTGACTGGTCCCAATGGGGAGAAGTTGATCGTTGATATTCTCACGCCGAAGGACGCCTTTAAATATGTCGAGCATAACAGGGATAACAATAATTTTGTCATCCTTGATATACGGACCCCGAAAGAATTCAGGGAAGACCGTATTGAGGGAGCGGTGAATGTCGATTTCCGTTCCAGCAATTTCAGAGGTGAAATAGACAAACTCGACAGGAACAAAACATACTTTGTTTATTGCCGGACCGGTAATCGCAGCCGTGATGCCGTTAACCTTATGGGTGCCATGGGTTTCCGCTCCCTCGTGCGCCTTGCAGGAGATATTACGGGCTGGAAGTCGGCAGGCCTGCCGATTGTGAAGTGAAGTCTCCTGCAGTTCATACACCCCGCTTTGTTCTTCCTTCTTAGCCCTCCCCTTGACAAATGTAAGAGCAATGAAAATATTTCTTTCATAGAGATTTTATGACTTAAGGAGGTGTGTAATATGTTGTGGACAGAAGGTTTTGGAACGTTTGGGAGGGGCCTCGACCCGTGGTCAGAATTTCGAAGGATTGAGAACGAAATGAACCGCGTCCTGTCCAGATTCGCTTCGCCTTCAACAGGTGAATTCCCTGCTGTAAATATCTGGGCAGATGATAGTGAGGCCGTCGTTACAACAGAATTACCCGGTATCGACGCGAAACATATTGAAATATCGGTAACCGGGAAGACCCTCGTCCTTTCCGGCACGCGTGAGCCTTTGGAAGTGAAGGAGGGCGAATCATATCACCGAAGGGAACGCTGGTACGGCAAATTTACAAAGACCATAGAACTTCCATACGTGGTGGAAGGTGACAAGGTCGAAGCGGGATTCTCCAGGGGTATTTTAACCATAAAGCTCCCTAGGGCTGAGTCGGAGAAACCGAAAAAAATTGCTGTTAAATCAGCGTAATTGAGGAGGTGCAGATATGGCTGACAAGACAAAAGAAATTCAAAAACAGGAACCGGAAAAGGTTGAAAGAATAGAAAGGTCGCGGGCGGCGAAAATATTTAATCCTGATGTTGATATTATTGAGCGGAAAGAAGATATCATGGTTGTCGCAGATATGCCGGGTGTAGATGAAGCTTCCGTGGACATAACCCTTGAAAATAATGTACTCAGCATATACGGCAAGGTTGATTGGAATCCCCCGGAAAAGCTGAAACTTCTGCATGGCGAGTATGGTATCGGCGATTACCAGAGGGTATTCACATTATCAGGTGAAGTGAACCGGGAGAAAATCGAAGCCGCGGTAAACAATGGAGTTTTGAAAATAGTACTTCCCAAGGCGGATGCGATAAAAACGAAAAAGATTGCCGTCAGGGCGGAAACGAAATAAGAGGATTGACGCTGAAATGGCGTGAGGAGGTCTTTATGACAATTAAAAACAGTTTATCAAAAATTGATAACAGAGAGGCTTTACCCACCCGATTCGATGAATGGAACCCTTTTCTTGTATTGAGAAATGAGATGGATAAGGTCTTTGATAATTTTTTCCGGGGATTTGAGCTCGAGCCCTTTGGAAAAGGGATAAATACGTTTCAACCAAAGGTCAACATAGTGGACAGCGAAAAAGAGATTACGGTTTCCGTTGAAATTCCCGGCATGGATGAGAAGGACATTGATCTTTCACTCACGAAAGACTCTCTTACAATAAAAGGTGAAAAGAAGGAAGAAAAAGAAGAGAAAGGTAAGAATTATCATCGGATGGAAAGGAGCTATGGGTCTTTTAGCAGGACTCTGCCTTTGCCGGTGGAGATTAATACCGAAAAAGCTGAGGCCTCATATAAACAGGGGGTATTGACTATTCTTCTTCCCAAAACCGAAAAGGCTGTGAAGGAGACGAAGAAAATTCCTATTAAGAAAAAGTAAAAAACAGTATAAAAAGGCCGGTGTTTTCCGCCGGCCTTTTATTTTACGACGATATCGTGACTAGAAATAAACCATGATTTGTCGTGATAATGAGCATCATGTCAGGATTTGCTTCACAAACACACTCCTTCAAGTTTCTGCGGTTTCATTTACTTGGGCGCAGGTCGCCCACTCTATGAACGAAGTCCATGGAGCCACCCCCCCTCAGACCAGCCGTGGGGTCAACGAAATGTTTCCACCCGGTTTCGGGATTTTTGCTTGAGGCAAAAGGCTAATCTTCCTTACCCAGCAAGGGTTTGCCTCGGGAAATCCAACATATTGTTCAATGCCAATTATGGAAAAAAGTATCGGCAGGAATATCAATTATCCTTACAACGCAGAAAGTTCATATTATGATATACTAATGCCTATGACATATATTTGGTAAAGGAGCTTGTGATGAGAAAAATATTACTGTTCTTTTGTTGTTTATTAATGGGATGTGTTGGTATTCCGGATAATATAAGGCCTGTTGATAATTTCAAAGTGGAAAGATACCTGGGGAAATGGTACGAAATTGCCCGGCTGGATCATTCTTTTGAGCGTGGTCTTACACGTGTGACGGCAGAATACAGCATGCGTCCTGATGGCGGAATAAGAGTAGTGAATCGGGGTTATTCCATGAAAGAAAATAAATGGAAAGAAGCAATAGGAAAAGCCTATTTTGTTCAAAGCCCTGATCAGGGTTTTTTAAAAGTTTCGTTCTTTGGCCCGTTTTATGGGTCTTATGTCATTTTTTATCTTGATCGGGAAAATTATCAGTATGTGCTTGTATGTGGTCCTGACAGATCATACCTGTGGCTTCTGGCCAGGAATCCGATATTAGATGGCAACGTAAAAAAGGATCTTATAGGAAGAGCAAAAGCGGCAGGCTTTGATACCGACAAATTGATCTATGTTGACCATGAATAAATGTTAGCGTAATTTAGCTCTTATCTTTTTTTTAGGGGGGGCGGTAAGAGTGATGTGAGGGATGGAAAAAGAAGAGCAAAGCATGAAAGAAGAAAAGAAGTTTCAGTGGAACGCAAAAGACTACGCGAAACATTCGGTTGCCCAGCAGACATGGGCAAGAGAATTAATTGCCAAGCTGAAGCTGTGCGGACATGAGTCAGTACTGGATATTGGCTGTGGGGAAGGCAAAATCACGGCAGAGATGGCAGGATATGTGCCTGATGGCAGCATTGTTGGGATTGACAGTTCAATAGAGATGGTCAATCTGGCGCAGGAGAGCTTTCCAAAAGAAAAGTATCCCAATTTGTCATTTCAGGTAATTGACGCGAAAAATCTTCCTTTTCGTGAACGATTTGACATTGTTTTTTCAAACGCGACACTCCACTGGATAAGAGATCACAGGACTGTTATCGCTGGGATTCAATACAGCCTCAAGCCTGGAGGCCGTATACTATTGCAGATGGGTGGGAAAGGAAATGCTGCGTCGATTCTTTCTGTAATGGATGAACTTATAAAACAGGATGAATGGAAATCCTATTTTTCTGATTTTACATTTTCCTACGGATTTTACAGCCCCGAAGAATATACGTTGTGGATTAATGAAGCGGGGCTGCATTCAATAAGGATTGAGCTTATCCCCAAAATCATGTCCTATGATCACAGAGATGGCCTGACCGGATGGGTTCGGACGACATGGCTGCCCTATCTTGAGCGGGTGCCCGAAGAGAAAAGAGAGGATTTCATCACACGCCTTATTGATAAATACATTGAAGAACATCCGCTGGATCATGAAGGAAAGGTTCATGTCAATATGGTGCGGCTCGAAGTGGAAGCAATAAAGAATGAGTGATTCTGCTTCATAGAGGATGAGCATCGTGTTGGATCATCCTTCGCAAACACCCTCATTATATTATATTATATCAATTTGCATTCCATATTGTATCGTCATGAGTTCAACGTTTCTCTCGACCCCACTCGTCCGCCTTGACCTGCATACGACTCACCTTTGACGTGAGTTCCCGAACTCCCTTTGACGCTCAAACAGCGGGAACTTTCCCAAACGCGGCACTGGCCGCAGGATCGTTCGGGTTTGTCGTGCATGGAACCCAAGGCGGACTTCAATGTCCGCTGCGAGAAATATCGAACTCCTCCATAAACCATGGGAAAATTGATTTAGAAAATGTTTCTTTGTTAATGGTTTTGTTATATTCAGAATGTGTAATAGCATATTTGGGATTGTGTTACTTACGAGGTCATCGCGTAGTGGAGCTAAGAAAAGCCTCTGAGATTCCCGGCAGAGTAGAGAGCCCCCTGAAGTGAAACGGTAGGGGGATGGGGGGAGCTTTTGCCGGAAAGAATAGAAGAGATGCTTTTCTCTCCGCGGCGCACCAGACCTCGGAAATAATACAATTCCAAAGTACAACCATTATTTATTGGAATAGGATACATGAATTACTACGACCACTTATGAAGGGAATGGGATTTCGCCTGCTACGATTCGCTGCAGCGTTGCCGGATAAAGAATATGTTCCTGCACGAGAACGCGTGCGGCCAGTTTCTCCGGCGTGTCGTCGGGCATAACGGGTACGCGTGTCTGCGCGATGATTTCGCCTGTGTCATAATTCTCATCAACAAAGTGAATGGTAACGCCGCTCTCTTTTTCTCCTGCCGCAATAACGGCTTCATGGACATGGATGCCCCACATCCCGGCGCCGCCGAATTTAGGGAGAAGGGCAGGGTGAATATTAAGGATTCGTCCGTGGAAACGGGCGAGAGTTTTAGGCCCCAGTTTTTTCATATATCCGGCGAGGACAACGATATCCACAGAGTGAAGTAAAAACGTATCCGTGATAGCCTGATCAAGTGCTTCAGGATCAGGATGGGTTTTCCCGCTCAGGTAGCAGTAAGGGATGCTTTCAGTTTTTGCCCGTTGGATGGCGCCTGAGTCGCTGTTATTGCTGATGACAACGGCCGGCGTTGCATGGAGTCTTCCTGATTTGCAGGCGTCAATGATTGCCTGCATATTACTGCCGCCATGTGATGCTAAGAATCCTATATTCATAGTTTCACCCGCCTATTCTAATCAATAATATGAAAAATCTTATCTCTCTGGAGGAATAAAGTCAAATGCCATAGTTGCGGGTTATTCAACTATCTTTCCGAAAAACAAATCCTTGCCAGGAGTTCTTTTGCTCAATACGAAGACAGGTAAGAGGGCTGAAGAGGGTGAGCAGTTCTTTTTTGTCACGTCCTAATATTCCTGAGATAAGTATATATCCGCCTTTTCGCAGAAACTTTATGACATGGGCAGACGTTGCCTTGAATGTCCTGATGTCGATATTGGCGAGAATAACATCATATTTTTCTTTCACTTCTTTAAGATCACGGCAAACAATTTCTATAGAAGAAATGTTGTTCAGTTCAATGTTATTACGCGCGGAGAGTACGGTATCTTCATCATTGTCAACGGCAAACACTTTTTTCGCACCGAGATGTGCAGCATATAGAGAAAGAATGGCAGAACCGCACCCAATGTCGAGGACTTTTTTGCCCTTAAAATCAACACCGTTCATAAGCTTGATCATGAGGCGCGTTGATTCGTGCCTTCCCGTGCCGAAGGCCATGCCGGGTTCAATAAAAATACGAAGACCGTTTCGTTGTGTTTTGTTCCAGGGTGCCAGAATGGTAAGCTCCTCAATCTGTATGGGACGGAAATATTTCCTTGTCATTGCCGCGTAGTCCTGTTCAGGTTCATCGGCAACAAAAATAT
>CAZXVZ010000091.1:0-10442 GCA_964644085.1 uncultured Syntrophus sp.
ACCCTTTCTTTCACCGATTAGATTCATAACTTTTTCCTGATCATCAAAAGTAATAGTGAGAGAACCGGGTCCTTTGATACCTATCGCCGCCCTGTCAATGAGGGCTTGTCCGAGATTTTTATTCATATAATAGCAACGGATCACTTTTTTGAATGTGCTTTCGTTTTTGAACCTCCGCTCAAGATAATAATATGCCTTTTTTCTGATATCAGGTCTGCAAAGCGCGTAATAAAGCGCCACACACGCGAGCAATCCGTAAGCTGCCCGACGACCGCCGATCTTTATGACGGCATAAAAGATGTTGTGTTGCAGATTGGAGCCGATACTGCGACTCGTCCATTGAGTAGTCGTTCTGAAATCTGTTGATGCTCTATCCATTTATGGCCGGCTTTTCTTTTCTTAAGAAAAATGTTGCCGAATAGATAATACCTCCGGTGATAAAACCCAGAAGAGGACCCAGGACAAAAGCGCCAATTATCCATTCCAGTATCCGTTCCAGCCCCTGATAACCGAGGGTCTTCAGCGATATCTCCGTGAGAAATGTTCCATGACGGATCAAATAACCGGTCTCAATACATAAAGCAGGCACAATAGGCGGATTACAAATCTGACTTGTGGCAAGAGCCGCATATTTATTAAGACGGAGGTAATTAGCGCTCGCGAGAATAACCAGCGCCTGGCAGGCGATGAGAGGAAAAGCGCCAAGAAAGACACCGAGACCGCCTGATGCGGCTAGTCTTTCCGGTGACACATTTTTTTTGAGAAGCATCCTGAGCGATTCTACAGGGTGAAGAATACTTACCTTTATATCACCGTCTGTTGTCTCCACAAATCGCCTGTGGGGTATTGGTAAAAGGGCCCGCATGGTAAGCCTGGTGTTGAGAATGGTAAGCCTCAGGTTGTCCATGAAGGGCTTGAAATGAGAAACACGCTTTTCCCGTTCCGGATAATAAACAGAAATATCAACTTCTTTAAGCGCTATTCCCGCCCACGCCGCTTTTACCAACACCTCGATCTCAAAGGAATAATGCCGGTCGTAAAGTCTTAGCTTATCAAAAAGCACTGTCGGGTAAGCCCGAAATCCGCTCTGCGTATCCTTAAGGGAGTAACCCGTCTGTACTCGTAACCAGAAGTTGGAAAACACCCTGCCGAACCGGGAAGAAAAGGGAACATTCTCAACATTGAAGCCTCTCTTCCCGACCACGATGGCCAGAGGTTCTTTTTCAATAACAGGCATGAAAACCTTTACATCGGCCGGATCATGCTGGCCGTCGGCATCGATGGTTATAATATGAGTCATGCCAAGTTTCACCGCCTCTTCCACGGCAGTGAGGATAGCAGCACCCTTTCCCATATTTTTTTCATGGCGGATAAGACGCACGGGCAGGCCGTTGATGGTTTCAGCGCTCCCGTCTGTACTTCCGTCGTCAACAACGAGTATATCACCGCAGACACGAAGAGTCCGGTCAACAACATCGCGTAATGTCGCTGCGTGGTTATAAACAGGAATGACAATGAGCGGCTCTATCTTTTCTGCTCCAGGCTTATTCATCGCTTTTTCGTGTTGTTACCTTGGATAAGGAGAAATCCTGCCCGCGGATGTCAATCGTTTTTCTGATCTGCCAGCAATCCGTTTATCAGTAAAAGCGAACCGAAGGAAACCACCTAAATTAATCAAAAATCGCTTCCAACTGTCCGGAGATCTCCAGATCATCGCAACGTAACCGATAAGCATCTTCGGCCGCAATGTGTGTTTGATATAGAACCACATAAAATATCTCTCCAGAATTTTTTTCGTCATGCCTTTCGGGACAAAGAGAAAGTGCATGCAATCCATTTTTTCCCAGTCTTCTTCAAAAGTGCCCAGCTCGTCCGCTTTTTCATAGAGTGGAGTTCCAGGAAAAGGGGTAAATTTCGACACATTAATATCATCAATAGGCAATGAAAAAACATAATCCATGCTTTTTTTGATGCTGCCCCTGGTTTCACCGGGCAATCCCATCATAAGAAGCCCCTTGACGCGGATATGGGCTTTGTGGATCACGCGGATTTTCTCCGCCAACATTTTAAGGTCCGGGTTCTTCCGGTGTTGAGCAAGAAGGTCTTCGTCGCCTGTTTCCACACCGAGGCTGATCATCCAGCATCCTGCCGCTTTCATCATCCGCGCAAGCTCAATATCTATATGCTCCGCTCTTACGGCGCAATTAAAGGTCATCCCGAGAGGCCTATCGATCATTAAACGGGTAAAGGCTTCAATCCTTTTTCGATTAAAGGTAAACTGATCATCGTAGAAATTGACATGACGGATATGAAAACGCTCGCCGAGATACTTCAAATGCTCGTAGAGATATTCCGCTGAATTATACCGGAAACTGTTTCTGAAAACAGAACGGTCACAATAACTGCACGCGTACGGACATCCACGGCTTGATATACAGCTCGAATTGGGAACCTGCGGATAATTGAAGATGGGCAACTTGTAGGTATGAGGGTAACCTTCAAGCTTTTCGTACGCCGGAAACGGAAGCGTATCAAGTTCGATGCTTTTTGCCCGATAACCATTAAAGTGCGGCCTTCCTTCTTTGTCACGAAAGATAAGACCATATTGCGAAGATGCCGCATCCATTTTTCCGTCACAGGCTACAAGCTCCTTCAGTGTCTCTTCCCCTTCCCCGACCACGGTAAAATCCACTTCCTGAAAGTCATCGAGTATTTTTGTTTTCAACGCGGAAACATGGGGTCCTCCGAACACTGTCATTATGCCCGGCAGTATGCTTTTGGCCATGGCGGCAATACGGACCCCGTCGAGAAAACTGGAAGTCGTGCAACTGAAACCGATAAAAGACGGCCTTTCGTTTATCAGGTATTCTTTTATCACCTGATCCGAAAAAGGCTTCGCATAGTAGTCAATGATATCGGAATATATGTTATGTTTTTTCAGATAAGCAGCAATACTTGCAAGACCAAGGGGTGGCATGATGTTCGCTATCCGCGAAACATCCCGACCGGAACTTTCCGACCGGTAACCGAGAGGATGGACAAGAAGGATTCTATTTGGTTTCAACATAATTGAGAATCGGCATTAGTAGAACCTTATGAGACGGTCCCATAATAGACCGTAGTATCCGTGACTATTCATTTTCTGTGCCATTTCCAATCCCCGCGATGGAGGAAACACCCTGTCGGGGCGTTCCTGAAAAGCTTCAGCCAGGGTACGGTTCATCGTCTCGTGATCAAGGGCCGGAGAAAAATAGTAAACCGGCTTCAAAAGCGGATATTCCTTTTGTAAAATGCCTTCTTCTATAGACTGGTAACATAATTCTGTCTGCGGGAGAATGCGTATCCCGGAAAAAGCGAAAACAATACAGTTCTTAAGTAATTCCAGGTTCTTCAATCCCTGTCTGACTGTGTCTTCCGTTTCCCCAGGTCCGCCGAATATGATGTAATGGGCACAGGGAATTCGAGCATCAACGCATAGTTGATTGAATTCATAAACATCGTCGAAGGTAAATTGTTTATTGATGCCGACAAGGGTCTCATCGCTCGCGGCATCGCTTCCCGCTTCTATGGCATAAAGTCCGGAACGTTTCAGTAGGTTCATTTTGTTTTTACTAATTGACTCGGGACGAAAAAAAGCGCTCCATTCAATCTCTATGTTTTTTCTGATAAGGATTTCGGCAATTTTCAGATACTCCTCATCACCGTCATTAAATACAGAATCGGTAAAATAGATTCTGTTGACGCCATAATCCTTCTGGAGTCTTTTCACTTCATCGGCAATGTCATCGGCCACCCGGTACCGTATTGTGTCGCCTTCAATAGCCGGGTAGCTGCAGTAACTGCATTTATGGGGACATCCCCGTTTTGTCTGCATGCTCACCATGCCGCTTCTTTTCATGTAATAATCGATAAGGCCTCGTTCCCAGACAGGAGGACAGGTTATCCTGTCACCGGAATGGAACGCTGCTCCGTTTTGAGAGATTTCAGGTACAGACCGTCCTTCATTCAAAGCTGTGATGAGACTGCAAACAGCATGCTCACCTTCACCGGCAATTCCGTAATCAGCATTAAGACAGTGGAGTATCTCCTCGGGCATTATAGAAAACGCAGAACCGCCAAGGATAACAGGAACCTTTGTTGCCTGCCTGATAATTTTCATTATTTCGAGATCAGTCGATAAATACCACTCGTTGGCAGCATTGCAGGAATCGACAGTATCGATGTTTCTGATGGAAATGCCCACATAGTCCGGCGCGAAATCAGTTAGTGCCTTCCGGAGATCTTCTTCTGAGTATCCTCCTGCGAGCATATCGAACTGGTGAACCTGATGCCCGTGAGACATGAGGGTGGAGGCGATAATAGCCATACCCACAGGATACACAGGGTAAGGATCTACGGCCATATTCGAGGAGATGAGGAAAACACGGCTCATCGTTCAGCAATCGCTCTTTTAAAAGACCGCTTCTTTTTCACGTCGTAATGCCGATATGTACCGTCATCCATCTCGCGGCGGATGACCTTCAGGAATAGCTCGCCCATTTTCAGCTGATAGCCACTCTCTCTATAAAAGGTGTCCCAGGCATAATAGAATAACTCCTGGAGCTTTTCCGGCGTCATATGCTTAGGTTGAAAAACCACTTTATCAGCGGTGTAATTGAGCCAATTATTACTGAGGATTCTCCCTTCTCTTTCAAACTGTTCCCTGATGGGAGAGTGGGGGTAAGGTGTTAAAATGGTAAATTCCGCCATATCCAATTTGATTTCAAGAAGAAAATCGATGAGTTTCCTTATATAATCTTCATCCTGGTTGTCGGTACCCAGCATAATTGTTCCCTCCACGCTGATACCGTGGTCCTTGAGACGCTGTACGCGTCTGCGTATTACATCTGATGTGTCGAAGATGGCCTGATAAACATACCAGCACCCTGCGTCCGCGGCCATCTTAATAATCTCCTCATCATCAAGGATGGGGTGGGATACCCACTTTTTCTTAAGGGGCTTCAGTGCCGTAAACAACTCGACGAGCCATTGACGGTCCTGGGCGAGAGAATTATCAACGATGAAGAGACGGTTATTCGGGATTGATTTTATTTCAGCAACTACCTTTTCCATGGGTCTGGGTCGAAACTTCCTGCCACCGAGGAAAGCCACTGAACAGGGGAAACAATTAAACCTGCAACCCCTCGACGCGTGGATAAGATCGAACATCTGAACGCCGCGATAATTATAAAGGTCTCGTTTGAGTATGTCGCGCCGCGCTGTTCCTACAATGTTAATATCGGGCAGGGTTTTCATATAGTCGTACACCTTTTTGAGTTGTCCTTGTTTGAAATCATCAAGGACATTTTGGAAACGACCTTCTACTTCACCAAGAAACACTGAATCTGCGTGCTCCATAACCTCAGGTGCGTGAAGCATCGTCGCAATACCACCGAAGATGACTGGAACACCCATTTCCTTGTACTTTGCGGCAATCTCAAAGGCCCTCGGTAATTGAGAAGAAAGCATTGTCGAGATAGCGGCAAGATCGGTACTGTGAGAAAAATCGATTGCTTCAACGTTTTCATCAAAAAAACTGATTTCCACTTCAGGCGGGACAGAAGCCGCAAAGACTACCGGGCCATGAGGGGGCAGATGAAATTCTGTTTGTCCTTCCAGTTTGGGCCACTTCGGGTAAATCAATGTCATTTTCATAGACGTCTTCCTCTTTTCTTATTGTATAATATTCAGATCTGTTTCTGTCTCATGAATCGTCTGATGGTAAAGGCACATGTGCAGCAATTCCCGCAGGTGCGTCAATTCTGTTCCACGAAAAAGAAGATTCCCTTTTTCATCCATTTCGATATTACCATAAGATAACGATTCATTTGCCGGAGCCTGTTCCAGAACAAAAAATATCGCTTCAGGTACTATGTTCTCAAAATCTTGAAAAGCCTCGGGACGTCCCGTGTCGCAGACACCCGCCATGACAGCGGATGATTCATCAAGAAGAATGTTGTTAATTGCTATGCGCAAGCTGTTCAGGCCTGACAGTTCCTCTTCGTTAACACAGTAGCACGGGCCTGTGAAACCAAATCGTATGGCCGCTTCACCAAGAAAGATATTGGGCAGCACATAGGCAAAGAGGCTCGGACTGGCTAAGCGGCCTCCATTGGGAAGCATTGTTTCAAGGTAATTGATATCAGCCTCAAGGCAGCCGTGCGTTGTTGACGCGAAAACGCCCATGGGTCTCTTTTCCTGCCATTCAAAACGATTCGCGTCTTTGAGGGCAAAAGCGATGGCGGCAATGCCGATCTTTGAAAAGGTATCGAGTCTGCCGAAGTGTGGCAGCGCTCTTCCGAAGATCATTCTGCTTGTTATTTTTGGAAGCGCGCCTCCTCCTGAAGAATTTCTCTCGTACCGGCGTCCCCAACCCATGCTCTCCGCATTTATCCACCCAATACCGGTAATAGAAATGCTGGCCTTTTTTACCTCACATCTCGGCGGCGCTTGTCTTTCCAGACACTCTTCAAGCAGTTTCCATAAATCGGTTACAGCCTTTTCACGAAAAGTAATATTTCCCCCGCTATCCATCGCGACGTTGCCGTAGGATAATGATTTGTCCGCAGGTAACCTCTCAAGCACAAAAAATACGGCACCCGGCGTCACGTTCTCAAGATCTTCAAAGGAAGCGGGGCGTCCCGTATCACAAAGTCCAAAAATAATAGCGGGATACTCATCAAGAAATATGTTATTGAGCGCCACCCGCAGGCCGTTCAGACCGGACAATTCATCTTCATTAATGCTGTAGGACGGTCCCGTAAGACCGAGATTGATTGCCGCCTGACCGAGAAATACATTAGGCAGAGTACAGGCAAAGAGACTTGGACTGGCAAAACGCCCTCCATCAGGAGTCATGCTTTCGATATAATCCATATCTTTCTCGAGGCAGCCGTATGTTGTCGATGCAATGACGCCTATGTTCCTTTTCTCCTGCCATTCAAAACGATTCGCGTCTTTGAGGGCGAAAGCGATGGCGGCAATGCCGATCTTTGAATAGGTATCGAGTCTGCCGAAGTGTGGCAGCGCTTTTCCGAAAATCATCTTGCTCGTCACTTTTGGAAGCATATTTTTCCCGGCAGGATTATACTCGTAACGGCGTCCCCAGCCCATAGTTTTGGTGCTCACCCAGCCAACACCGGTGATCGAGGCAATCATAAATACCTCAAAAAACAGTGAATAGTGTTTAGTGAATGGTGAATGGTGAAAGCAAGAGACAAACCAAAGAAAAAAATGGTTTTCTTTTTTATTATAATCTTGTTAGTGTTTATTTTCATTCGTTTTTACTATTCACTAAATACTATTCACTATTCACTGTCTTCTTGCTATTCAATTCTTTCTAATACAATCGCCGCGTTTATGCCTCCGAACCCGGAGTTACTGGTCAGCATATATTTGCCGCTGAAAGGTTCGGGCCTCGAATTGATGAAACCCTCGGCACCCTCTTCCGGATTTTCAAAACCCACTGTCGGCGGAACAATCTGTTCCCTCAGCGCTTTTGTCGCAAGGGCAACCTCAATACCCCCCGCGGCACCGAGGGTGTGGCCGATACTCCCCTTGACAGAATAGACCGGGAGTTTTCCTTTTCTGAAAACCCGATTAAGCACCTTCAATTCCATGAGATCGTTATATATGGTCCCTGTGCCGTGGGCGCTTACGGCATTTACATCATCGGCTGAAATTTCTGCCCGCCTGATAGCTTTATTGACAGCGCTAATGAGGCCGGAACCGTCTTCAGCGGGCGAGGTAATATGGTAACCGTCATTTGCAACACCCCATCCACGAACCACGGCAAGTGAAGAACGTCCCTCTTTTTTAACACGGTCCTCGCTCATGAGGAGGAGAAAAGCTGCTCCGTCTCCCAGCGTGATACCGTCGCGATTCCTGTCAAAAGGCCTGCATGGGGAATGGGATACAATTTTCAACACGGAAAAACCGGAAAATATAAACTCCGTTATTATATCGGCACAACAGATCAATACAGCCTCCGTCATGCCTGTGGCAATCATTGCTGCAGCTTCCGCGACCGCGATCGTTGAGGAAGCACAGGACGCGCTGATATTGAAACCACGTTTCTTTATACCTAGTTTCTGCGACACCATCCGAGGCATCGACGAAGATAAAATGTCTCCGGCGTGGACGCGTTCCCCGCGACGTCTTCTTTCAAGGTTATCGATACCCAGCTTTGTTGTGGCAGTGATAAGCTCCGTGTCCGGGGAAAGAGTTTTGGTCCCCGCAAGAAGCCTGTCAAGGAGTTCATTTATGATAGACCGTTCGTCTCTCCATGTAAGATCGTCGATCAAAGCGGCTGTCTGTCCATCGTAACCTTGGACAGAAAAACGCTTAATAGTTGCCATGCCGCGTTTGCCTTTCATGGCCGCATCCCAGGTGGCTTCCAGTGAATCGCCCAGAGAAGTGATTATTTTTACTTCTGTGATGTGAACTGTTTTTATTTTAGCTCCCCCGCCTTCCATTTCGCGCGAAAATCCTTGACAAAAGGTGGCGGTACAAGGAAAAGTGTGTTGGTATCCCTTTCGAGAACAACCTGAATGGTATAACCTGTCGTCGCGATTTCGTTGTCTTCACCACGGATAATAAACTCGTAATCAATGTGAAGGGCGTCAGACCAGTGGAGAATGCATTCGATGGTAAACCGCTCCATTACCTTCAAGGGACGATGGTAGTCGATATGCATTTTCTTGATAGGGGTAATGATGCCGTTTCTGTAACATTCAAGGTAACCCAGACCGTATCTGTCACCGTGGGCAACACGGCCTTCCTCGAAATAGCTGGAGTAACGGCCATGCCAGACAATCCCCAACGGATCTGTCTCTTCAAATCTGACGCGGCAGGGCACTGTGATCCTTAAAGGATCGGGATCGTCTTTTCTGTGAGTAAAATATGGTTTATTCATTCAGCACTATTCCTTTCAAGCTAATTTACTTGTCACGTTTTTATGAAATAAGGCAAATTATCGTTAATGAAATCTTAAGAGAAAGGCGGCTGCGAGGTTTTCCGCAACAGTAAGGTTAATCTCAAAGGCTGTCTTTCCGCTTGTTTCAAACTCCCTGCATTGAACCGTGATTTCCTGCTGAGGGCGCAGTTCGATATGGAATTTAGCTTTCTCAATAGAATCCAGTTGGAGGGAACGGCCTTTCCATTCTTCGATAAGGGTTAAGGCGGTCAAGATCTGAACGTAAGCAGGTAATACGGGATATCCTGGAAAATGGCCCGAAAAGCCAATAAAGCTCTCCGGGAAAACGTATCGTCCGACAGCCTTGTCAGGCGCAATAATCTCCACCGGCCCCGGCGCTGATTTAATAACCTCTTGTTTTAATCTATTCACAGTTTTTTCAGAAATGAGCATCTGTGTCAGAATTATCCTTCACAAACACGCTTATTCCGCTCCAGCGGCTCCATTCGCTCGCGTTCGGCTTCGGAACTTTTGCTTGACGCAAAAGACCAAGCTTCCTCGCCTCACGACGGTTTGCTTAAGGATAATCCCGACATTATGCTCGTACGATTAATCTTGGATAACAGTGGTATTGGACATTGCTCTTGTTCACTTACGAAGTAAGGATTGTGGGCTGTAAAAGGTCCGCAGTATTTCCTCGCTGGATAGTCATTTGCCTATGAATTAGGGTCTTTCTTCTTTGAATCTCTCCCAAGTCGTGTAATCCTGGTACACAGGCATAATTAAAGCCCATGCTGCATCAGTTTCCGTAAGTTTTCCAAGTAAATACCCGTTGTGCTTTACAAGACAGATTACCCTACTTTTTACTCCAGTGACAAGGACTTCACTGTCGAACCATGTGGCACTTACCTGAACATCCCTTCCTTACAACTAAAACCATCTGACGATCTGAGCAGAGATTTTTTCGTAACGATTTTATTCCCTTTCAAGGCAGTTACTTCGATCTCCTCTTGTTCTTTCTGAATAATAACAACACGGTCAGCATCAATATGACCGTATCGACTTGGAAGGAAGAGATAATTAGCAAGATTTGGTTTGTAGTATGGATTTCCTTTACGACTTGCTTCACCTATATTCAAGTATGTTCCAGAAATGTCACCGCACCCTTGCTTAGCTGACAGATCGGGCGCTTGCCAGTCAGATGGCAATTGTTCCGTTGTGACACAGGAGGACAGAAAAATCGATAAAAATATGATCAAGAAGACTGCTAACGATGTTCTGCTTTGACGCTCTGGTAATTGCGTCTCTTCCTCAGCACTCTTCTTATTGTCCAACATATAACCTACTGTAAGCCGTAATCTCCGAAATATATAGTATTTGCGGATCCTAATGTCAATAATGTCAGTTCGCTTAAATAACGAGGTTTGTCCATACACTGGGTTCCAAAACTCACTTTCAGTGAGTTATATGTTATCCTCTCTCCCGTAGA
>CAZXVZ010000092.1:0-10379 GCA_964644085.1 uncultured Syntrophus sp.
GACGTGTGCTCTTCCGATCTCAAACGGGACAGGACGTTTTTTTATGGTATAGCAGGAGAGCGGCTACTTATTCTCTTTTTTTTATTCGCATCAATCCTGACGTGTTGTCGGTATCTTTCGTGCCTTTTCCTGTTTTTCCCAATAGTCGATGCGTTCGCCGACATACTTCAGCCAACTGTCGATTTCCGCTGCCTTGAAGCCTTTAGAAGCGAGGTCTTTCTTGAAGTCTTCCACGACAGGCTGCGAAGCCTTTACCCATCTGGCACTTTCAGCAGCGGGAAGAGGAATAACCTGACCGCCCTGTTTTATAAAATAGTCCATACCTTCAATATCAATATTATTCCACTCAACTGCCCACCGTTCTGTAAATTCAGCGGAAAAATCCGTAATTATTTTTTGAACATCAGGAGGCAGGTTGTTCCACTTATCCTTGTTCATGAGTACGTAGAAGGCATACGTACTTCCTATCTTCCATGATGCTGTAACGTATTTCTGCACTTCACCTGTTTTAAAGCCTTTCAAGGTTTCCATAGGAAGCAGCGCGCCTTCGATGACACCCCTTTTGAGCGAGTCGTAAAGCTCCGGTGTTGCGACGGGGATTGGGGTGGCTCCCAGGGATTTGACGATATCGCCGAGCCTCCCAGTGCCTCGCAGTTTCAATCCTTTAAGGTCCTCCAGCGTTTTCACAGGTTTTTTGAGAGTCTGGATGACGTTTATGGGCGATGAACTGAGCATAAGGACATGGTACTGGTCGAAATCCTTTGGCTTGAATTTACTGTGAAAATCGTTCGCCACATGTGTTGCGACCCAGGCGCTCGGAAAACCGATGGGTAATTCCATGATTTCCATAACCGGAAAACGTCCCCTTGTGTATGAGCAATTCGAGAGGCCGATATCAGCCACACCCGAGGCCACACCTGCTGCCATTTTATCTGCGGAGAGAAGTGTGCTGCCCGTGTACTGGAATAATTCTACCTTGCCGGTAAGCTTTTTGTTCAATTCTTCGCAGTACTTACCCATCATTACAGAGTTCATGTGAGTCGGTGGAAAATAATTGGCAAATTTGAGTTTAATCACCTCGGCAGCGCCGGCAAAAGAATACACAGAGAAAACAAACAAAACCGTAAATCCGACCACAAACAAGTTTTTCCTCATCGTAGTACCTCCTCAATTATTTTGGGTATGTAAACCCGTGATGAACTGTTTTTGGAGTCAGCGCTATTGATGGTCACTTTCCTCCTCGTATCTTAATTACATCTTACCTATAAAGAAGCTGGGGCAGCCAGAGAGCCAGACCGGGAAAAATAAATAAAAGTGCCCAGACAATAACGAGAGAAATCAGAAAGGGTGTTACTCCCCTATAAATACGTCCCATCGGTTCTTTCGTGATATTTTTAACTACAAAAACACAAACGGCAACAGGAGGAATGACAACGCCGATCATAACGACAACGCCGATTACTATCCCAAACCAGATCGGATTGAAACCGAGTTTTTGAACGGCCGGATAAAAGATGGGTGTTGCCAGGATCATAAAAGCCAGGTCATCAATGAAAGATCCTCCTATCAGATATATGACGCAGATCATTATTATAACGACATATTTGTTGAGAGGGAGTGACACGAGCCAGTCGGCTGTCTGCTGGGGGATGTTGGTCACGGCTATGAAATGGCCCAGAACAATAGATCCGGCTATGAGCATCAGGATCATGCCTGCCGTACGGAGAGATTCTGTTACAGACTTGACATAACCGGAGAAGTTGAGGTCTCTTTTTACTATGGCAAGAACAAGAATTGCAAAAGTACCGACTGCGCCGGCCTCGGTAGGTGTAAAAAAACCTTGCATGATTCCGCCAACGACAAGGCAAAAAACGAGGATTATCCAGATAATTTCTGGCAGTGTTTTAATTCGTTCCTTCCACGTAGATTTTTCAGACTTGGGCGCGATACCAGGATTGATTTTTACCCACCCGTAGATAATCCCTATAAAAAAGATTGCTATGATAAACCCGGGAATCATTCCGGCAAGAAAAAGCTGTCCAATGGATTGTTCGGTAATGATACCAAATACAATGAGAACGACGCTGGGGGGTATGATGCAGCCAAGCGTTCCCACGGTAGCGACAATACCAGTGGATAATCGCCTGTCGTAACCGAAGCGGTCCATTTCAGGGACCGCGACGCTGGCAAATGTTGCAGACGTGGCGGCTGATGAACCGCAGATAGCTTTAAAGCCGGTAGCCCCCAGTACGGTGGCCATGGCAAGGCCTCCGGGAATGTGACCCACAAACTTATGCGCAGAGTTGTAGAGTCTTACCGCGATTCCTGAATTAAAACCAATTTGGCCCATAAGGATAAAAAGTGGAAAGACAGTATATCCGTAATTCGTTATCACGTCGTACAGATCCCTGCTGACGAGTTGCATCGCAGAATGGATGCCGTTAAGGTAAGCAAAACCCACGAATCCGATCAATGCCATGGCAAAGCCCAGTTCAATACCGGTTGTAAAGAGAAGAAGCAGGAGAATGAGAGCCACAATTCCCACGGTAATTTCATTCATGGCGGGCCCTCCAGATCTTCATGATATCGAATATGAATACGAGACATTCGATGAAACAACAGACCCCCACGCCGTAGGCAATCGGAAAAAAGGGAATCCTTAATGTGGAGGAAACCTCACCGGATACGCGGAATTCATTACCGACACTAAAAAGATTATAGGCGATGATGAAAAAGAGAATGGCGCACAAAATCCTCGTAAAGGTGTTTAGTATGGAACTGCCCTTTCCGGAGAGTTTATCCAAGAGAATTTCCATAAAAACATGCCCCCGGTCAAGAGAGACAACCGGAATCGTAAAGCCGATAACAATACCAAGTGTTAAGGAAACAATTTCGTAAGTGCCTAAAATAGGATGGCCGCCGGCCCTCATAAGGACATCGGCAACGGTGAGCAACATCATGATGGTAAGTGCCACGCCTCCGATCAAATTGAGAATTTGTTTTGTCACTTTGAAGAAGTTGTTTATCAGGTTTTCCATCTAATTACACCCCTTCTTATAATGATTTGCTGGTAAACAAAAAATATTCCACCCTTAATTCAGAGGCTTTTTGTGAATTGTGACTGAATAAAGTTATCTTGTAGGACCACCCCTCTATAATTGAATTATGTTGCAATTGTTTTTTTATACGTTCATTCCCTGATAATGAAGCTGTCACATTTTTCTAAGAAAAAAACTGCCTGTCCATAAACTATTCGGTACGGTAAGAAAACCGCTTTACTAAATATGGTATAACATTATGATGATTCTTCTGCCGCACAGGTTGTTTTTTCTGGCGCACACCATGATCACACAGTGAAATAGGTAATCATACAATGATATTATCACTTCCTGAGTTATTGTCAAGAAAAAAACTAAATAATTTTTACAAAGGCCATATGCACCTGTTGCCAATAAGGTCTTAAGGAAGACGGTAATCGCAATCAGCGCGCTGATTATCGAACATGGACTAAAAGAACTTGCAGATAGGGGAAAAAAGAACATTAAACAGTCATCCGTGTATTGAATTTACTTTTCTCTGTAGCCCATTGCTTTGGATATAGTCTGAGCAGTAACTGAGATCTCTTTTGCCATTTTCTTTAATTCTTTTATACCGACTGATGAAGCTATAAATGCAATACCGATACCTGCTATAACCTTTCCGGTGAAGTCCCGAATAGGAGCTGCAGTCCCGCTGATGCCATCAATAGCCGTTTCAATGTCAATTACGTATCCGTCTCTGCGTATACGTTGGAGCCACTTCATAAATTCATCATTGGATGTGATGGATTTTACCGCTGTCGCTGTAAGAGGTGTTTTCTGTAAAAGTCTATGAATTTCACCGTCTGAAAGGTATGCCATAAGGAGTGGGCCCAGCATCCCCCAATAGGGAGGACGGCGCGTGCCGACCTTTGATGTAAAACTGATTGGGTTTTGGGGATCTTCTCTTTTATCTATATACAGGACTTCATCATTGTCGAGAATGCCAAGGAAAATAGTCTTGCCTATTTTCTTATGCAACTGGCCTATGTAGGGAGAAGAGATTTGGTTAAGGGAAAGTGAATTAAATACCACACTTCCCAGTTCGAATAAGCGTAGACCAAGAGAATAGCATTTTGATTCCGGGTCCTGCCTGAGAAAATCATATTCGATTAAGGTTGAACAAAGCCGTAATACGGTGGCTCTTGGAAGGTTCAAAGCTTGCGAGAGCTGCGCGAGGGTCTGCGTCTTTCTATCGTCGTTAAATGTAATGATTATTTGCAATGCCCTTTCCAGAGACCTGTTATAAAAAGCTCTTTCCTTATTCTGATCCATAATATTTCACCTGATGAAATGGGATTTCATACAATTAAGCAACGAAAGCATGTGCTTGTCAAGAGAAAATTCGTGATATTTTTATTTATATATTTTTTTTGACAATATATCTTGAAAATGATAGCATCATGCAATGAACATAGTTTTCATTAGATGGAATATCGGGACAATTACCATGAAACCATGTCTCCGGCAGCCGATGAGAGTATTTTCAGGGAAGGTCTGAATACATGCCAATTGAAGGTTTTACCGAATATGCGAAGGAAGATAGGGAAAAATATAATAGAATGAGATGGTGGCTTGGTATGACCTGGGGAGACATGTTTGACAAAGCCACGGATATCTATCCTGATAAGATAGGCCTTGTTGATGATAGGGGTTGCTTCACGTATGCAGAGCTTCGTGAGAAAGTGGACCGTCTGGCCATAAGCCTCATGAAACGCGGTATCAGGCAACGTGACTGGATCATGCTTCAGTTTCCAAACTGGTACGAGTATGTGATCGCCTTTTTTGCCGCCCAAAAGATCGGCGCTTTGACACTCCTGCTCATTCCTCGCCATAACCAGTCCGAGATTAATCACCTCTGCGCCTTGACACGGCCTGTCGCATGGATGGTGCCGAAACAATACGGAAAGATTGATTATCAGCCCATCATAGATTATGTGATGAAAGAAAACCCACAGCTTGAAAACATAATCCAGGTAAGGGCTGAAAACAGCATGTACCCAACATTCGATGAGATGATCGAAGAAGGGGAACTGACAGAGGACAACATCAGGGAACTGGAGAAACGAAGACCTGATCCTGATGAAGTATCGCACATCATGCCAACAGGGGGAACAACAGGCTTTCCCAAGGCGAGCGTCCGTACCCATAATTGCTATATCTGCAATGTAGAATATCATTCACGAGTGTGGGATATTACCAGTGAAGATGTCCTCATGGTGGTCACGCCGGCAGGGCACAGCATGGCTATGCACTGGGGCATAGGAGCGGCCTTTCTCAACTTTGCCAAGCTCGTCCTGCTTGATTCGACGCAACCTGAAGATGTTTGTATGTGGATACAGAGGGAAAAGGTCACCGCAGTGCCTTCCGTTCCGGCAATTATCGCACGGGTACTCAACATGGAAGGTCTTGAGAAATACGACCTGACCTCTCTGAAGAAGATATGTGTCGGCGGAGCGCCGAGCACACCGGAAATGCTTCGTGGGGCTTATGAAAAACTCAAGTGTACCGTCATCAGTGGTTTTGGGTCATCGGAGGGGACAAACACCGCGACGAGACCCGGGGACAGCATCGACATTATCTGCAACAGTGTGGGAAGACCTGTATGCCCCTATGACACAATCAAGGTCATTGACGAAGAGGAAAGGGAGGTGACTCAGGGTGCAGAAGGGGAGCTTGTCTCAAAGGGACCCGGCATATTTACCGGGTATTTTAAGTCTCAGGAAGAGAACCCCCGGATATTTACTCAGGACGGTTTTTTCAGAACAGGCGACAGGGCACGAAAGGATCAGCATGGAAACATCACCATTACAGGCAGGACTAAGGACATTATCAACAGAGGCGGAGAGAAGATCAGCGCCCTTGAGATTGAAAATCGACTCAGCGCGCACCCTCAGATTCACGCAGCCGCTGTTGTCGGTATGCCTGACCCGATTTTGGGAGAGAGAATTTGCGCGTATGTTGTCACCAGTCCGGGCATAAAACTTGTCTTTAAAGAAATCATCGATTTTTTGAAGGAAAACGGGGCTTCAGTTCAACAGCTTCCAGAACGAATTGAATTTATCGGGGAACTCCCGACAACAAAGGTTGGAAAAGTTGATAAAAAACTACTGAGAGAAAATATCGGTAAACAAATCGAAGGCGAGCCTTTATAACGCGTCGGCAATTGTTTATCTTATCTTTCAGCATCTGCGCGCGCGAAAATGGATAAACTATTGAAGTCGTATCGGAACAGAATGAATTAATTGCTTGTTTAAGAGGAGGTTCACATGGACTACGAAACACTACTCATTGAAAAAGCGGAGAATATCGCCATTATCAGCCTGAATAGACCCCCGGTCAATTCCCTCAACGCCAAAGCATATGAGGAGATCTACAATGTGTTTTGCGATATGGAGAAAGATGCTTCAGTCAAGGCAATTGTCTTAACCAGTACCGGCGATAGAGCATTTGCCGCAGGCCTTGATGTAAAAGAAGTTGCGGGGAAATCCATCCCTCAATATGCTGCTTTTGGAAGGATTTCCCGGATGTGTCTTGATAAGGTGGCGGGTATTGATAAGCCGACCATTGCGGCCCTTTTCGGATTTGTCTTCGGGGGTGGTTGTGAGCTTGCCCTTGCCTGTGATCTGAGAATTGCGTCAAATGACACTTCAATCGGCTGTCCGGAAATAAACCTTGGAATCATACCAGGTTCAGGAGGGACGCAGAGGCTTCCACGACTAATCGGGATTGCGAAGACGAAAGAACTCCTGTTCATGGGAGAGGCTGTTAACGGTGAGGAAGCTGCCCGGATAGGTCTCGTCAATAAGGTGGTGGCAAAAGAGGTTTTATTGGAGGAAGCCAAGGTTTGGGCAAGAAAGCTTGCATCAAAGCCCCGGGTGGCTTTGAGCTTCCTGAAGAACACCATCGATAACGGAATGAATATGGACCTTCAATCGGCACTTACCCATGAGAGTGATTGTTTTATGGTGACCTATGTTTCTGACGATGGCAGGGAGGGTTTTCGAGCATTTATAGAGAAACGGAAACCGGTTTTTACGGACAAATAAATCATATTACAGGGAGGTTAACATGTCTTTACAAGGAAAACTCGCATTAGTAACGGGGGCCTCAATGCCCTTTGGTATCGGAAAAGCAACCGCTCTTACCCTGGCCCGGGATGGAGCAGACGTAGTAGTGACAGGTTTTGGTCATATGGAGGGAGTCGAAGCCGTGGCGGAGGAAATACGCGCCATGGGGAGGAAATCAATTGCCGTTAAGATAAACGGCAGGGACTACGGGAGCGTGCAGGAGGGATTTGCCCTCATTAAGAAGGAACTTGGACCCGTTAACATACTGGTAAACAACATGGCACAGATGCGCCATATGGTCACTATTGCGAAAACAACAATAGAAGAATGGGACAATGAAATCAAGCTCTGTCTCAATTCCGCTTTTTACTGTATCAAGGAAGCCTGGACAGACATGTGCGCCAATAAGTGGGGACGGATTGTCAATATGACGTCTGTCGCCGGTGTCATGGGCGGTTCGGGACAAACGAGCTACGGCGCTGCAAAGGCAGGTCTCATCGGTCTTGCCAAATCAACGGCACTGGAAGGCGCTAAGTTCAATATCACGGCAAACTGCGTCCTCATCGGTGTCGCCAATACCGAAGCGTATTACGAACCGATTCCCGCTGAGATCAGGGAAAGATTCGAAAAGAGAATCGCCCTGCGGAGACCGGCAACCCCCCAGGAAATCGCCGATGCGATTGCCTTTGTTGTCTCGGACAAGGCAGCGTATATGACGGGTGCCGTTGTCAATATGATGGGCGGTCTTGACCTGTTCGTATTCTGAGGGAGGAGGAAACAGCATGAAACCTTACACAAAAGCATATATACCGTATAAAGGATATTATACAACACCTTTCTCCCGCTGGCAGGGGAGCATGCAATATGACAATGCTGTTGAACTCGGCGCACAGACGGCACGAAGATGGTTCCTGGAAAAAAAGATTGATCCGGTCATTCTCGACTATATGTACTTCGGTTCTACAGTCGCGCAGAAACACTGGTTTGTTGCGCACAACTATGCGGCGTCGATTTTAACGGACGACAAAAAATACCTGCCCGCGCTGTTCGTCAATCACGCCTGCGCCACATCGACAACCATCCTGAACCTTCTCGCGAAAGATCTGGAACTGGGTGTCTACGAAATCGGCTATGGTCTTATGGCAGACCGTTGTTCAAACGGCCCCCATACCATATGGCCTGACCCTTTGGGTCCCGGAGGACAGCCGGACAGGGAAGACTGGAACATGGATAATTTTGCCGGGACACCGAGGCATCGGGCATATATGGCACAGACAGCCGAAAATGTGGCCGCTGAATTCGGTTTTACAAAAGAGGAATCGGATGCCGTTGTGTTGAGGCGCTATGAGCAGTATCAGGAGGCCCTTGCCAATGGCAGGGCATTCCAGAGGCGCTATATGTTTCCGCCAGAGGTTACGGTAAACAAAAAGAAAAAGAAACTTATGGAAGAGGATGAGGGATGGACTCCTACCACAGCGGAGGGCCTGGCTAAACTGAAACCGCAGTACCCCAACGGCACCTTGAGCTATGGCGCGCAGACTTTTCCGGCCGATGGTAATTGCGGGATTATCGTGACAACGCGTGATAAGGCAAAAGAACTGAGCGCAGACTCAAACATAGAGATACAAATCGTCTCCTATGGTTTTGCCCGGGTCAAACCCATGTTCATGCCTGCGGCTCCAATTCCTGCGGCTCAGATGGCCCTTGCAAATGCCGATATAACGATCGCCGATATCAAGTCCGTGAAAACCCATAACCCATTTTCAACGAATGACCTGGCCTTTTCAAGAAAGATGGGCTATGATGTCATGAAAATGAACAATTACGGATCCTCTCTTATATACGGACACCCTCAGGGCCCCACTGTGGGCAGGGCTGTTATCGAGATGATTGAGGAACTGGTGCTGCTCGGTGGAGGTTATGGCCTCTTTACCGGATGCGCTGCAGGTGATACCGCCGCCTCTCTCATAGTGAAAGTCGGTTAATCTAAAGTCATGATACTAACGGGGGCCTTTTTTCGGGCCCCCGTAATCCTCGCGGTTTTTGTCAGATTGGCATGTATATCACCGTCCCCGCGATTATTGATTGGATTGATTCGGGTAATAGTATATAATTTTGGACAGTTTGCGAAATACGTTTAGGGGTGTCAGGGCAGAGCTATCGCGTAGACTTTGATACTTTATTTTCGAATATCAGAATAAAAAAACTCTTGAATTTGCGCTAAGCCGGGTTTCATCATTTCATGAAGGTTTGTTCGAAATAAACAAAAACATTTTAACTGCTCATCATAATTAACGGGAGTAACAGGATGAAAATATATCATGTTGACGCTTTTGCTGCTCAGGCTTTCAGGGGAAACCCCGCTGCAGTCTGTATCCTTGAGCATCCCAAGGTCGATACATGGATGCAAAGCGTTGCCATGGAGATGAATGTTTCGGAAACCGCTTTTCTTATCAGGCAGGCCGATGGTTACAATCTCAGATGGTTTACACCGAAAGTTGAGGTTGATCTCTGCGGACACGCTACCCTCGCGTGCGCCCACGTCCTTTTCGAATCAGGCAGCGCGTGGCATGACACAACCATAAGGTTTTATACCAGGAGCGGGCTGCTGACGGCAACGCAGGCGGAAGGCTGGATTGAACTTAATTTTCCTGCTACACCTGTAATGGAAGTGTCTGCTCCCGATGTGCTTACAATGGCCCTTGGCGTGAAACCACAGTATATCGGTAAAACAGAATTTGACTATATTGTCGAGGTTGCTTCAGAGGAGATGGTAAAAAATCTTGATCCTGATTTTGATGCGCTCTGCCGGATAGAGACACGGGGTGTTATTGTCACGAGCGAAGCGACGTCCGATGAATTTGATTTTGTGTCACGGTTTTTCTGCCCTGCCATTGGGATTAAGGAAGATCCGGTAACGGGTTCGGCTCATTGCTGTCTCGGGCCGTACTGGGCGGAAAAATTAAACAGAAAAGAGCTTGTTGCGTATCAAGCATCAGAGCGCGGTGGAATAATCCGAATCCGTGTTGGCAAGGACAGGGTTTATCTCTCGGGACAGGCCTTGACTGTTATAAAAGGGGAACTGGTCGTTTAGGATATTCCAGAGTGAGCCGTTGAAGACCTCAGCGAGTTATTCATTTCATTACTTACCGTAGCTTTGCAAATTGCGATTCTTACTTCATGTGGTAAAATAATATGCTTGCATTAAAGACAGATTGCATGAATTGGCTTG
>CAZXVZ010000093.1:0-10147 GCA_964644085.1 uncultured Syntrophus sp.
GAGATGGAATCTCGTGACTGGAGTTCAGACGTGTGCTCTTCCGATCTGCAGCAAGATTCTCAATCACCATTTCTTCGCCGCTTACCTTGCCGTAGTCGTTATGAACGATGGCAACAGATAATTTCATATATTTTTACACCGGCCTGTAGCGCCCTTTCCAAAGATTAATTATCATTTTATCAATTATAGAGGAATAGCCGCGTGGCGGTTGTTTGATACAGTATTGCACTGCCTGCCAGACACCTGCGCAAAAACGTTCCAGCCCCCATTCGGAAACAAGCGCCAGGGAATTTTCTCCCATTTTTTTTCTTTCATCGTCAGAAAGGCGCATAAAATTTTCCATAATTGTCGCAAGTAGCTCTGAATCGTGCGGATTAAATTGCCAACCGTTATAACCATCGCGGACCAATGTATCCGCGCAACCGCATTCCTGACTGACGATAACGGGCAGGCGGCAAGCCATTGCTTCATTGACGACGTTACCCCAAGTTTCGCCAAAAAGGCTCGGCAGAACAAAACAATCGGCGGCACCATAGATTTCGCAAAGGTTTTCCTGCGTCTGGAACGGCAGAAATGTAACCTTTACTTTATGCTGAAGTGCAGAATTTTTTAAGGCACCTGCATCAGAACCGTCACCTACCAGAACCAAACCCCATTTTTCATTCTCCCGGATTGACGAAAAAGCCTCAACAAGAACACTCCAATTTTTCTTGGATATCTGGCGCCCGATGCCAAGAAAAAAGCGTTCTGGCAAATCGTATTTCTGTCTTGCAGTTTCGCTATTATTTCTGGCGGTAGACGCTTTTTCGGTAAAAAAATGATTATCTGCCGCGTTGATGCCGAAAAACATCCGTTCTTCGGCAATACCCCAGAACTTGTAATCTGGCACATGCGACGGGGCTGGAATAAATACAGCATCAACATTCGCATAAATCCGGCGTTTCACCCAGTTTACAAACCGTGAACGCTGGACATCTTTCAACCGGGAATTATCCATGATAATGACCGGTTTTTTCTTATCCCTTGCCCAATGCACTGCCGTAGCACCGGAAGGATAAGCAATGGCACCGGCAAGCAAGATATCAGGATTAAGTATTTCTAATTGTTTATACAGATAAGAAGCCGCCAACCCGGAGGAAATATCTTCCATTCTTTTATCGGGGAAAAGACACATCCAGTATCCCGGGGCGTTTGTTTGTGCAGGTTTATCGGCAAAGGAATAAGGCGAGCCTTTACCGGCAATTTCAATGACATGAAGTTGAGCACCTTTGTTTTGCAGGAAATTACTTAAAGCTTGTAACCGCGACAACCAGTAAAGGCGAAAGTCCGTATGACAGATGACAACTCTCAATGATTAGCCGCCCCCACGCAAAAAACTTTACGAACCATAGATAACGGGCAGAAACTCAATATTAAATATGCCATCAATTTTAAGCTAAAGGAATAATTTAATGCTTTTACGATTTCAGTGCGTGCTTTCTTTTTCATATTAAGGCGTAAACAAGAAGATGCGCGCATCTTATGCCAATGCGCAGAATAAGCACGGAAATATCTTTTTGAATCATCACGAATATTGTCTAAAAGGGCGGCAAGGCCTTTGCCGACTATATCTATATCTGCGGGGACGCGACTAGGCACTGCTTCATAAGTATGGGCAGCCGTAAGATTAAATATAGCAAGGCAGTACATTGAATAGGCTACTTGGAAACGTACGGCAAGGCGTGCCCAAGTCAGCAAATCTTCTCCAGATTTAACGCCCACAGGAAATCCGCCAATATCAAGCAAGGCGTTCTTTCGTGCGCATGTCGCGCTGGAGCATACTGGCGGTTCGCCGCTTACGGCAACTTTAAAGTAGTTTTGCAGAATGCCTTCAAAATCTTCTTCTAAACCACGCACCAGCGCTGGCTTTTTAGAACCGGATGGCGATTTTAAAAAATATCGCGTCGCATAAAGCGCGCAATCGGGATGGTTTATAACCAACCGTCGGATTGTTTCCAAAAACGTTGGCAGCCATTCATCATCCGCATCAAGAAGAGCGATGAAATCATTTTCTGCCTCCTCAATTCCTCTGTCACGCGCTGCGGACACGCCCTGATTTTCCTGATGGATCAGGCGAATGCGGGGATCATCGATGGCTTTCACAATTCTCGGCCCGTTATCTGAGGATCCATCATTAACAACAATGATCTCGAAATCCTGGACCGTCTGATTCAGGGCAGAGCGCAGAGCCCGCTCTATCGTCTTTTCTTTATTGTAAAGTGGAATGACTATCGAGAATGAAATGGTCTTTGTCATATGAGGCTTCGTTTTCCTTTTTCAAAGCTCCGTAAACTATCCCGATCAATGCAAAATGAAGATTACCGAAAAACTGAACATAGAGGATCACGTTATCCGTCAGCATTATTATTGAGTAAGGGACAAAGGCCGTGGCTGTGGCATAAGCAAGCATGCGCAAAGCGCCGGCAGATTCCCGTGCAATCCTCAGGAGCCAGAATACTTGAAAAAGCATGCTGAAGAGATAAAGCCCCGTGCCTACAATGCCCACGTCATATATCAACTTTAGCCAATCATTGTGTGGGAGGTATAGTATAAAACCGGCGTTAAGAAGCTCTACGCGATGATGATTGAAACCATTACCCAGCAAGGGTCGGTCTTTCACACCGGGCCACAGGACATCGAACATCGCGCTTCGCCCGCTCGTTCTCAAGTTTGGGTTATTCCATCGCAAATCCGTCAAACCGCCTCCTCCTGTATAAAACATCCTTTGCTGCACCCGATCGGAATTGAAAAGAAACAACGAGACGAGAATAACGCATGCACAAAGTATCACACGTTTATGCATCTTGAAAGGAGCGAGCGTGAGAGGCACACAGGAAAGCATGGCCACGATAGGTCCGCGCGTAAGGGAGGCAACCGTTATCGCCAGAACCGCAAGATAGTGATAAAGATGGCGCCCGCTTCCGCAGGCATAGAAAGAAACATAACAGGCACCTAAGAGAAGCAGTCCGATCATTTCAGCGGTCATGAAGCCATGACCCGGGAGCACACCGGTCAGAATCATGGGCATTCGCACGAGCAGCAAGGCGCATGCGACCCAGGCAAGACGGGTGATCCACCGTATGATGTCTTCCAGTTGAGGCTTTTCCGGGCGAAAGACCGAGGCCGCGCAACCCACGGCAAGTGGAGATAGCATCTGAAACAGACTCTGCAGAGCGTTGGGATTGTGTCGTCCAAGAAACCAGTAGATGATAAGAGTAGCGATCCAAGGCAACCAGAGAGCTATAGGAAATGAGATGTGGAGGATGTTGCGAAGACCGACGAGGCTGGATACGACCATTCCGACAACCCAGGCCCAGCCGGTCACGTTGAAACCAAGAATGACATAGCCACCGAAAAGCCACGGAATCATAGCTGCCGCGATGAGCAGCATTAGAAAACGATTCATTCCATGAAAATCCTGATACTCATCATAATAAGCAAGTTCTTCCTGATCCGTATTTGCAGGCATTATATTTTTTGTCTCATTATCTGACATGTTCACCTATGATTTTAACGTAGAACGTTGAACCTTCAACTTAGAACATTTTATACAGCATTTTTATTTTCTCCCTAAACATCGGATACGCATACTTCTCTTCCACGCATTTTCGTGCGGCATTACCGATAGACTTTCTTTTCGTACCTTCCTGTAGCAAGTCAACTATTTTTTCCGCAAATTCATTAATATCTTCCGAGTCCACAAGAAATCCATTGATGCCATGTTGAATTATTTCCGCCAAACCATCCAGGTTGCTGGCTACAACCGGTTTGCCACAAGCCATAGCTTCGATTGCCGTGAGGCCAAAACCTTCAAAGCGTGACGGAACAACAACAATATTCATCAAGCCGAGGCAACGCATAGCCTCCTGCCACGGTAGCCGTCCCATCCAGGTGCAGGAATCAGCAATCCCCAAATCAACGGCCAGCTTCTGCAGATAATCTTTTTGTACGCCATCGCCAATAATTAAAAGATGGATGTTCTGATTTATTTCTTTTGCAACGGCAAAAGCTTTTAGCAAAATATCCAAGCCTTTTTCATTGCTCAGCCGCGCTGCCGTTCCGATGACCGTTTTGCCTCCTAAATGTCCGGCAATTTGCAAGATTTTTTGTGTTTTTTCAGCAAGCGCTTTGTCTATCGCTTCAATATCAACCGCGTTTGGAATGGTTAAATTCTTACGGATAATTGAATTATCTGAATTAGACCGATTAAGCAAAAAGGAATCTCCGAACCAGGATTTTTCCGCTGCTTCGGAAACACAGGTAAAGCAATCTGACAAAAAAGCACCGAAGCGAAGTAGTCGTTGCGCCATAAAACCATGCGGTGTACCTGGATAATGCGCTGTGGCCAAAACAACAGGCACTCTCGCCAATTTAGCGGCTATTATCGGTAAAAGCCCCGGCGCCATATATTGAATGTGTGCAACATCAGGTGATTTTTCACGGAAGATCGCCGAAAGCTTACGGATAAATTTAATAGCGCCAACATCCCTCGACCATTTCAAAAGCAAAACATCAGCACCTGCCTCTTTAAATTCAACAACCATCTGTGCATCATATTCAAAATAGCAGCAAACTTCGACATGATAGCCCGATTCCACAAGTGCTTTTGCCAACAGAAGTGTCTGCTGTTCCGTCCCGCCGCGTAGAAGACAAGGGATCGCAATCATAACTTTTTTATTTTTATGCATTTAAATAAATTAATAATGCACCAGATGATCATACACGGCTTCGACCTGGCGCGTGATCATTGCCGGGTTAAAATATTTTTCAACATATGCTTTTGCCGCTGTTCCAATATTATTTGCCAAGGCTGCATCATTTAAAATACGCTTACAGGCTTCAAAAATGGCATCGGGATCATTGGGCGGCACTAAAAATCCTGTCTTCCCATCAATAATAAGTTCAGGTGCGGCACCAACTGAGGTTGCCACAGCGACGCAACCATGAGCGCCGGCTTCCAAGGGAACAAGGCCAAATGCTTCACCATCTTTGGAGAGCGCAAGAACTATATCAGATACAGCATAGATTTTACGCATATCATCAACAAAGCCGGTAAATATAACACGTTCACTTAATCCGAAAGCATGCACGAATTGCTTTAGTCTATCAAGTTCTGTACTGGGACGATTGGAATAGCTTCCACCTACAATCAGCATTATTGATTGCGGGCAATATTGCACTATTTTTGCAAAAGCGTTTATTGCAACATCATGCCCTTTACGGGGGTCAAGCATTGCAACGGAGCTGATAACTTTTGTATCGGCATTTAAAGACCATGCTGCTTTGGCAGTATCTTTCTCTGAGGGTTGCAAATCTTCAACATCTGGGACGGGGTCATGAATTTTAGTAATTTTTGAAGGGTCAGTTAATTTTGAGATTTCATTAGCAACACAATCGGAAATGCAGATGACTGCATCGCAATATTTTAAACAACGACTATTTAAATGCCTTTGTGAAAGCAAAGACCTTACATGGCCGACGGTTCGTACCCCCATTATTTTTGCTGTCGCAAGATCAATCCAAGAATCTCTACTAAGCAGGTTGACGTGAAGAATCTTAGTACCTAAATTCAGCATTATTTGTTTTAATTTATGGGCAAATATAATACGTTTAAAAGCATCAGTGCCACGGGGTGGGTGCTGCCATCGGTCTGTACCCATCCACCATGCCAATCTATCAGCGCGATATTTTATGACAGCACCGACCTTTTCATATATATAATGATACGAAATGGGAAAATCAGCTAAAATAATAGGCTGAAAGCGTGTTTTGTTAAATTGTTCACAAAGCACACAAAGACACTTCTCCGCACCTGCAAAAGCACGACTTTTATCAACAAATACAACGGTCGTTTGGGCTGATTCTTTATTTAGTAACATTTAGGTACATACTAATTGCTTTATTTTATCTGACTGGAATGATTTGAAAGTAAAACGTTTTTTAAAGTGCTCAGTTTTTTTTGAAACCTATAAGTGCCATCGGGATTTCTTCTTGTCATTTCATGCAAAGTTTCCAGTGACCAGCCCAGACAACCCCGCTTTGGAAAAAAAGTCCTGTCATCCTGCACCGAAAAAAGTTTCTCGTAATCGCTTATCATCCGCGAAAGTGCAAATCTTTCCTGCGCAGTTTGTTGTGTCGCTTTTCTCATTTCTTCAATGCGCACAGGATTAGAAAGCAATGCGATTATGGCAGACGCAAACCCCTCGATATCATCGATATCAATAAGGAAACCTGTTTCATTATGGGTAATAATAGTATCCGTTATACCAGCCAGCTTTGTAACAACAGGCACCGCGCCGCACATCATTGCTTCAACAATGGCTAATCCAAAACCTTCAATGCGCGTAGGAAGCAGAAAAATGTCAGATTCGGCAAGTATTTTAGCAACTTTTGGTGGCGGAACCCGGCCTGTAATGGTTAAGTTGTTTCCAAGACCTTGTTCGATAAACTGATTCTTTATCTCATCGTCTAAAGGTCCGTATCCTATTATGTGCAGATGAACTGAGGGATATTTTAATAAAACGCGCTGGATTACAGGAAACAGCAAATCAGCGCCTTTGTTTGGCGCGACAAAACCGACAAATGCGATGTTATAATTAAGCCCTGATGCAGCGTTCTTTGTGTTAAAAATGTCATTATCAACACCATGAGGTATTACACCAATTCTTTTTCTATTTTTATCGGCTATATAATTAAGCGCATTCTTTGCGACACGTCTGGTGGGCGCCACCCAGCGGAAAACTCTATCCTCGAAAATTGAAGCCACCTGATAAAACCTTGAATCATCACTGTGGATGACAGAAACCGGTTTTATGGATTTATTTAAAAGCGGCAATGTATATTGGATCAGCGCGCAATGATTAAGCAACACAATATCGGGATTAATATTGCCAATAATATTGGCAGCCAGAAAAACCTTTTTAGGAGAGAGCGGTTTTTGTGAAAGATCATGAAAGGTCTTAGCGTAGTGTCTTATTTCATGATTGTCCCTTTTTTCATTTGTTGCAACACAATGAACTTCCCAACCGTTACTTGAAAAACATTTTACTACATTATGAATATAAGCTGCCATACCGCCAAATTCTTCGAATCCTGGTGCAGCGATTACTATGCGACCTTTTGCTTGTGTCATTATTACAGATTCTCAATCAGCCAAAGGCCTAAAGATTTATCTGAATACATTCCACCGGATTCAGTGCAGTTTTCATTGGTTAGCAACAAAGGTTCGGGAAAATCAAATGGTGGCTTCTGCAAATTCAGCGGCCGCCAGCCTCTCGCAGAAACCATATCAGCATTGACATCAGTATTTGGGAAAGTAGTGGTTAGGAGATATATTGAGCCACTTTTTTTAAAATTTCGTAGCGCTCTAAGAATATCTCGGTTGGAAAGATGCACAAGGCAGTCACGGCAAAAGAGTAAGTCTGCTTTGGGGGGTATTTCTTTTACAATATCCAAGACCCCGAATGTTAAGTTAGGCCTGGTGTATTTTTTCTTGTTGGTTTCAATTACCACTTCTACAATGTCGAAGCCTTGATATGCAATACTTTCAAGATTTACTTTGCTCATCCATGTAAAGTCACCACATGGCACATCTACCATAGAAAGAATTTTATAATCAATGAACAGTTTCGGCAACATCTGTCGTATTACGACAGTCTGTTCTGACGAAGAACCAATACCGGATGCTGGATACTGTTTGCCGGTAAATCCTTCTTTTGCGTAAATTTCCGTGAACTTGGTTTTGTTTGATTTAAACCGAAAGCTGAAGTGTTTCCACTTTGAAATTAAAGCATCCCACATAATACGCACCTGTTAAACTGCCAATTTTTACTAATTTCTTTCACCAATTTTTCTTGCTGGCACGCCCCCCATAATGGAATAAGATTCAACGTCCTTCGTAACTACGGCACCAGCGCCTATAACAGCGCCATCGCCAATCGTAACGCCGGGCAGTATAATAACCCTCGCACCAATCCAAACATCATTCCCAATTACGACAGGCGCTTTAATCATACCTTGCTGAATCATTGGTATGTCAGTTTTTGTGCCATGATTTACAGTTTGGACGATTAGCTCCCTGCCAAGCATGACGTTCTCGCCTATGGTGATAGCATCTTCCGCGCTCAAGTAAGAATTCCTGCCTATGCCGGAATTATTGCCTATAGATATATTCCACAACGGATGCATATAAACGCCTGGCTGTATGTTGACGTTAACGCCCACAGATTTGAAAAACGGTTTCAGGAAAAGAAGTCGCAATCTGCAACCCAACGCACCGGGATGATTTTTAGACGGAAAGTTTTTGAGAAATATTGTGTAAAAGGCAAATAAAATATTTTTCATAACCTGTTTCATATTAGTATCTTTAATTATTAAAGGATATTGTGAATGAGCCTCAATTTAATTGAAATATTTTAATACGTATCGGTGCATTTAGCTATCTATGTTTTTTCTGGCAAAACGCTTTATGTTTTTTTTAAAAAAAATACGTTCTCTATGATCAAGGGCAAAAAACCCTACAGACAAAGCGTAAAAACACGCACTGCCTACAATGGTGAAAATCAAGCGTGTAAAAGATGAAGGTAAATACAAACTAGGAATTATAGCACCAAGAGTTGCCGTGGCCGTGACTATGCTAGATGGTATTAACACTGATTGAAGCCATTTTTTTACTGGTACACCAAACAGGTGCCGTACCCAGAACACACGGCCAATAGTAATAATAATCATTGTTATAACGAAAGCGACGCCTACACTGGGTGGCGAAAATCCAAGCTTCAAGAAAATCCATGCTAAAGGCAAAGTGAAAACCAAAACACAGCCAAGCGTCGATTGATAAACAGCAATTTTACCATGCGCGTGAACTGCCAGCATGTATCCCCCACTAAGGCGATCAATGAGAAATGTAAATAATATCAGTTGGCAAAACAGTGCGGCGTGTATTGGCGGATTGATAAGCCATAGTTTGAGGACATAATTCATTTCTATTATTAATGGCACCGCAAACATAACAACAAGAATAGCGCCGAATTTGCAGGTGCGCAAAGATAAATCAAGCATACGCTGCCTGTCACCGCGTCCTTCGCTACTTATAATTTCCGGCATAAAAGCACCCATCATCGAACCGGAAAGCTGCGTCGTTTGGTTGGAAACTTGATTAGCTATACTATATGCCGCATTAGCTTTAGGCCCAAAAAAAAGGTTAAGCAGGATAGCCGTGCCTTGATCACGTAACATTCCGCCAAGATTACCAATTAAATTCCAGCCGGCAAATGAAACAATTTCCCTTGTGCGTTTTTTGTCAAACCACTTCCCCCGGTCAATGTTACATTCATTAAAAACACAAATGGCCCGGCTGATTTGTATAAGTTGTACAAACAAAAGAATTGCAACCATACAAATTGCATAAAAGAGTAATTTATCGTGAGTAACGTACTTAAGCCACCATGCCAGCATAAAAATAAGTAGCGTTTGCAGCAAGCCCCATGCTGCAAGTTCCGCAATGCGCTGTTTCGCAGTAAACATCGCTGTAAAGGGTACTGCAATCATACCAACAAACGCCGAAATAAGAGACACGCGAAAAACACTTAGCGATGTCGCTAATCGCTCTGCCGGAATATTTAAAACGTGAGCAATAAAGTATTCACCAATGGGCCAACCCATGATGGTCAAAATTACAGCAAAGCAAAGGTGAATACTAACCGCTGCGTTAAACCACCGATTGACTTCTTCTGTATTACCCTGACCCACTGCAAAAGCATAGTGACGCCCAGTACTTGTTGCCATTAAACTATTAAAAAATACGACAAAAATAATTAACGAACCAACAACGCTGAAAATTCCATAATCGGTTTGTCCCAGACCATTAAAAATCCAGCGACTGCTAAATAGCGATAAAGCTACCGTAATGATGGAGCGTGTGTAAGTAGCGGCAGTGTTGAAGACTATTCGTTGTGATGGTTTCAATAGGTTTTAAGACCCGTTATGTAATCAGCAATTGGCGAATAGTAACAGTGACTCTCAGTATCCATGATCAGACGACAAATGTGACCGGCAATTGATCGCGGATCACTTCTTCTTGTAGTATTCCATGGCCTTCGTTTTCGCG
>CAZXVZ010000094.1:0-10051 GCA_964644085.1 uncultured Syntrophus sp.
AAAGATCCTGATCAGTATGTGGCAAAAACATAGCTGCCACAAATTCCTCCATAAAATGATTATTGTTTGAAAGCTCGATGTTTGTCATCATTCCGGCAATTTTCTTCGCCTCCAGCCATCTTCTGCTATCGACGGAAACAAGGTGCGCGCCCGCAAGAGAACCGTTCCCGATAAACCGGAATTTGTCATCAGGCAGATCGGGCAAAAGCCCGATCACCTTGGCCTGTTCAATGTCAATATAGTGGCCAAAACCACCTGCGATAATAATGGTATTCAGGTCTTGAAAACGAAGATCGGCACTGGCAAGCAACACCTTACACCCCGCGAAGATGGCCGCCTTGGTCCTGATCAGGTTGTCGAGATCAATCTCGCTAACGACAATATCCCGTTCAATCCCTGTTTCAGGAGCGAAACAGAGCACATATTCATAGCCGTCGGAACCTTTCCTGACCCTCTCTGTCCCCGCGTCTTTTTTAAATTTGCCCTTTTGATCAATCAAACCCGTCTCGAGAAGACCGGCGACAATATCAATAAGTCCTGAACCGCATATCCCTGCCGGTTTCGTTTTTTCAACAGTGAATATCATGGGATCAAAGGTCGAAGGATTGATCCTCACCCGTTCAATAGCTCCGCGGGAGGCCCGCATACCGAACTTGATATTCCCTCCTTCAAATGCGGGGCCTGCTGAGCATGACGCTGAAAGGAGCCATTCCTTATTTCCGAGGACAACCTCCCCGTTTGTCCCGATATCTATGAAAAGCGATACCTTGTCGTTCTTCGTCATGGCCGAAGCAAGTACTCCGGCCACAATATCTCCTCCTATATAAGACGCAACACAGGGAAGAACGAAAGAATATGCATGCTCTCCTGCGTCTATACCAAGATGTTTGGCCCGCTCAGGAAAAAACGTCGTTGTTGCCGGCGTGTACGGGGCAAGCATGATATTCTTTGGATCAATTTCAAAGAGGAGATGCATCATAGTGCTATTTCCGGCAAAAACTATCTGCGATATCTCATCGTTGACAATTCCTCCTGCCCTGAGCAGTTCATTAATAATATCGTTAATAGTTTTTACGACAACATTTTGAAGTTTTTTCAATCCGCCTTTTTTACGGGTATACATGATCCGTGATATTACATCCTCACCGTAACCTATCTGGCTGTTATAATCGGCAGCTTCGGCTACAATCCCTCCATGCACTGGTTCTTTTCCCGATCCCTGGCCCCCGATCCCTGGCCCCTTGAGACTAATATCAATAAGCCTCCCGCACACTGTTGTGGTGCCGATATCAACAGCTATAGAGTATGCACGGGTCGTTCTGTCTCCCGGCTCAATTCGCACGACCCTGAAACAATCATCCCAGGACACAAGCGTCACAGTGATTTTCCATTCGCTTTCACGAGCCACCTTGCCGAGTTCCCTGATAATCTTGAGGGGCGCTGATATATTCTCTTTCGGCACTTTATTGCCGAGTTCCCTGATAAGCCTGTCAAAATCAGATATATTATCTTCCAGTAACGGCACAGAAAGTTCCACATACACTTTAAACACCAGGGGTGTCATGAGAATATCTTTGAAAAGTTCGTTTATCTGAAGATCAGAAGAAATATGGGTATCTTCTATGACCCTTTTTAAAGAAGTCCTGTCGATCTGAGATTCAAGGGGAATTTCTACAACAATATCACTATCAACAACAGTCTGACAGGCCAGTCTTACACCCTCGTTATATTCGTCCTGGTTTGTCTTTGCTGATGGCGGTGATATCGCGGTGCCTTCAACAATCTTTATTTTGCATTTTCCACAGACACCATTACCACTGCAGGAGGCATTGATGTGTACTCCTGCCTTCATGGCAATTTCCAGAATGTTTTGTCCTTTACCTCCCTGCATCGTTTTTTCGAGAGGCAAAAATGTGACTTTGTATTCTCTTGGCATATTTCAGATTGAGTAATATAACAAATTATTTAAGGTGCTGACAAATAATAATTTTGATCGTTTCCGGTTTGTATGAATTGATACTTCGTTCATAATATGGAACATATATTTTCTAATAATCATTGACAAAAGCGATTATTTAAGATATATAATTCACCATAGTGAATTATGTATAGCGCTCCGATTATAAGAAAGACTTTCGAGGTCTTGCGCCTCATCGTGGGCAGCAACAGGTCTCTTGGTGTTACCGAGATCGCTAAAACATTATCACTCAGCAAAAGTACTGTTTTCGGTATCTTAAAGGCCCTGCAAGACACAGGGTTTGTTACGAAAAGCAAAACCACGAAAAAATACGCAATTGGACAGGAGCTCTTCAAGCTTTCCAAAATGGTCCTCCAGGGAGATGTTGTGACGATGATCGCCCGGCCTTTTTTGGAAAAACTTGTTGAACTCGTTGATGAATCAGTGTTTCTCTGCGCGAGAGAAGAAAATGTTGTCAGGGTTCTCGACACGATTGAAACAAACAAAAAACTAAAAATTTCGTCACCGATAGGCACAAAGTTTCCTATTACATCTGCCGTTTTCTGTAAGGTTTTTTTATCACCTATGGATGATAAAAATATACGGAATTTTTTGAAAGAACAGGGACTCCCCAAATATACAGAGAACAGCATTACCGATATTGACCGGTTTCTGACTGAAATAGCAAAAGTGAGGGAAAGAGGTTACAGTATTGATCTTGAAGAATATCTTGTAGGCACAAGAGGAATTGCGACCCTTATTCATTCTAAGGGTTACCCGTTGACTTCAATCGGTATTCTTGGTTTTACCGGTTCCATGACCGAGGATAAAATGAACGGCATGGTAAAACATCTGATGAACACTGCCAAGGAGATTTCTGAACGTCTATCACAATAAATTTCCGATACTCAGTACAGATAGCTAAGGATTGATTTTATATTTTTTGAGCAGATTTGAATATAGCCGTACTTCTTCAGTTTTTCCTCTTTTTAGCGCTCCCTTTATATAAACCCGGCATTTTTTTTCAAGTTCCTGTACGGCGTTACTCCGCATAGTTTCGTTCAACACACCATTTTCCAATATCCGCGTGATACTTTCGATCCTGAACCTGTCCATTGCGGGATATAATTTCGATAACTGGTCTTCGTGTCCCCCCTGTTTTATAATAAGTTTTTTCTCCACAAATAGCACCGGATACCGTGCGGTTAACCTGAGCCACATATCGTAATCTTCACAGACAGCCATGCTTTCATCAAAACAACCGACGATATCAAATATTTCTCTTTTTATCACGACTGACGAGGGACTGATAATACATAATGGAAGACATTTCTCAAAAATAAAACCGGAGTATTTTTTGTGTATAGATTTCTGATTTAAATGTTTTCCGTTACGTATCCATATTTCATCAGTATAAGAAGCATCGTAACCTTCTTCGTTCATCATGGCCATCTGGGTAGAAAGCTTTTTCTTTTTCCAGAGGTCATCGACATCGAGAAAAGCAACAAATTCACCTTCCGCAACTTCAATGCCTCTGTTTCTGGCGCTGCTTGCGCCGCCGTTTTTTTTCCAGACATATCTCACCGAAAGGTCCTCTATTTCCGTGAACGAATCATCCGTTGAACCGTCATCAACAACAATGACTTCTTTATCTTTATAATCCTGATTTAACACAGACATGACCGCAGGTCTGAGAAAGATTTTTCGATTGTAGGTTGTAATAACAACAGAGACCACGTGTCAATCCGCCTTTATCCATACAGCTTTATTGCCTTCTTCGTAGCGATTCCTCACGCACTTTCTGTACGCTCCGGTCCTCTCCTCGTCGTCGCCTCGCTCTATGAGAATAAATCCGAATTGACACAATATATCTATGTAAAGCAGGTTTTTTAGACTCCTTGAGGTTGCTTGAGACTCAGTTTTATACGAATTTCTTTAGGCCCCCGTGAAAGATCCACTGGCCAGATAGGCATAATCATCGTGCTCTGATAGTTTTTCTCAAAACCCTGTTCTGAGAGCGACACCACTTCGACGGGAAACGTCCAGATTTCCTGCGGCATGTCCCATTCAAGGAAGAGGACAATATTCTGATAGGGATCATGGCAAATAATGTTTCTCGATGCTGTCAGGACCTCTTTTACCGTCAGCGGATATCGGGCCGTGTCTGTTTCCATATACCGCTCCCCACCGCTTCCGAGAAAAGCAAAATTGCATTCAATGCCGATGAGGAAAGGTTCCGGCACGTCGCCTTCAATGCGATATGTAACAGCCACCTCCTCCCCGCCTTCATCGAGGAGAAAGTCTTTTTTAACCGCAAGCTGCCAAACGCTGCCATCTTGACGGAAATGGCCCTTTCGTTCCATGCAAGCTTTGATTGTATTCTTTGTTTTTGTTAACGATGCTCCGTAAGGCTCTTTCACAAAATCTCCGGGCTCATAATATTCAGAACGGTAAAAGGTCTCCAGGGTCACGTCACCTGACATTACATGATCAATGAAAGAACCTCTCCTGTGCCAGTCGTAGTGGAGATACTGATCAAGCCCTTTCTCTTTCGCTATGACCATCTCATGGATGGTCTTTGTTCCATCGGCGGTATCAGGTGACAGGGCCTTTTTTATTTTATCGTGGTAACCTTCATATCTGCGTTCCAGCGTAGCCAGGATATTTACCGACGAAGGTTTATAATCAAGCGCGTAGAGAATGCCCCCTTCTTTAAGAAAAAATATAGCTTCAATGAAGTTGTTGCTGATAACCACCTCATCATAACCGTCAATATTAATATCTTCGATATAACCGTTAACAAAAGGTTTCTTCGGATCGAGAAGTTTCTGTGCTTCAATGAAGTGCGTGTAAACCGCCGCGCGAAGGTGCGGCAAATAAAGCCCTCCAAAAACACCATGCCAGTAACTGTCATTTGCCTGGGCCATGAACACGTGCTTTTTCGCTTCCACGTTTTTCCTTGCCTTCTTCGACAAACGCAACATTCTCTTATGCATATCGTTGCTTTCGCAATATTTTATGAGAAAATTTTTGAAATATCCCCCCCCTAAAAATTTCCCATAGGGGATGTTGGTTTTATGCAACAATTCGCCATACTCTTTGGCGATTTCCGGGGGCAAACACCATTCACCCATTTCCTTGTAAGATTCACAACCAAGATATATCCGATCCTTCGGTCTGTGTTCCGCGATGTATTCACTAAAAGTGCAGGTTTTAAGCCAGGATTTATTCTCCGTGAGATATTGAAGAAAGGATTGAAGCCACTTTTCTGTATACACGGACTCATGAGTACCCGGCCACAGGCCGAATTTTTCACCATCATCTCCAAAAACCGCAAGGTCTCCCTTTTCGCTTTCTATACCTTTAAAATAATCATCAATTACACTGAGGGGTTTAAAAGGTATCGAATATCGCAGGTATTCAAGACCGGGGAAGACGAATAATGGATATCCATCAGACTCCGTCACAAAATATCCATAGAGGTCTTTATCTTCAAGTCCTATTGACTTAAAATGATTGTCATCAAGAATGGTGTAAGCGATATCCGATTTACGCAATATCTTCGGTATGTGCGGTTCGTAAACACGCTCTGCCAGCCACGCGCCGTGCGGCCTTTCATGAAAAACGCTTTCCATGAGGTCCTGATGCATCCTGATCTGTGAAATGCCGTCTTCTTCAGGAAGAAGAGCGAGCACAGGTTCGTACATACCCCCCGAAACGATTTCAAGCTGCCCTTTTCTTTTCAATTTCACGAGCAGTTTGATGTAGTCAGGTTTATGTGCACGTAACCACGAAAAAAGGTAGCCGGAAAAATGTATGTTGATTTTAATATCCGGAAATTCTTTTAACACATGAAAAAAAGGCATATACGCGCTCGTATATGCCTCCTCCAGGACATAATCCATATTTCCGACTGGTTGATGATTATGTATGCATAATATGAAATTCATTCCATGATAAAATGGCGGGGTCGACGAGACTTGAACTCGCGGCCTCCGGCGTGACAGGCCGGCGTTATAACCAGCTTAACTACGACCCCGCATAAAATGGTAGGCGGAACAGGTTTTGAACCTGCGACCCCCGGCTTGTAAGGCCGATGCTCTCCCGCTGAGCTATCCGCCCAATGGTGGTAAATATAGCAGGTTCATGCCGCAAAGTCAATCAATGACTGACGTTTTATTTTTTATGCCAAGTTGTATTCAAAAATACAGCGAGGCAACGACGAACACCCGCATAGCGGTACCCTGTCGCAGGCATGAGCGAGAGGGGGAAGTCTCTGACAGCTTTGCTGGTAGAGGGGACACTGAGTCCCAGTAATTGCGGAGCGTGACGGGGAGATATCAAAGTTGTATGAATGAAGACAACTTGGCATTAAGCAATCTCGGCCTCTTCCTCATAAATAAGAATTGGCCTTTCGTGATTCAGAATAACTTCTTCGCTGATGACACATTCTTTCACATTCGAGAGTGACGGTATCTCGTACATCACGTCCAGCATAACCTTTTCCATAATAGACCGCAGACCTCTGGCGCCCGTTTTTTTCTTCATGGCGTCCTTTGCAATACCGCGGAGAGATCCTTCGGTAAAGGTAAGCTTGACATTCTCGAGTTCAAAAAGCCTCTTATATTGCTTAACAATGGCGTTTCTCGGCCTCTTCAGTATCTCCACGAGGTTTTCCTCAGTGAGTTCATCGAGTGTTGCCGTAATGGGAAGCCTTCCTATAAACTCAGGAATAAGCCCGTATTTCAGGAGGTCTTCCGGCTGAATTTCCCGCATCAGTTCTGAATATAGTTTGTCACGGCCCCCGCTGACATCTACACCGAAACCGATACTCTTTTTCCCGATTCTCGACGCGATGAGTGAATCTATGTTGTGGAAAGCGCCTCCGCAGATAAAAAGGATATTCGACGTGTCTACCTTAATATAGTCCTGTTGAGGATGCTTCCTTCCGCCCTTCGGCGGCACATTTGCGACTGTTCCTTCTATAATTTTCAGGAGCGCCTGCTGCACCCCTTCACCCGACACATCCCGTGTAATCGACGGGCTATCGGTCTTTTTTGAAATCTTATCAATCTCGTCGATATAGACAATGCCTCTCTCAGCTCTTTCCACATTGTAATCAGCGGCCTGCAGGAGATAGAGGATAATGTTCTCAACATCCTCACCGACATAGCCCGCCTCCGTGAGCGTTGTCGCGTCGGCGATGGTGAAGGGTACATGGAGTATCCTGGCAAGCGTCTGGGCGAGAAGGGTTTTCCCGGATCCGGTGGGCCCGATGAGGAGAATATTGCTTTTCTGTATTTCGATATCGTCAAACTGTGTCTTCGATTCTATTCTTTTGTAATGGTTATAGACTGCCACGGAGAGGACTTTCTTCGCATGGTCCTGACCGATAACATAATCATCAAGGAGTTTTCTGATTTCATGAGGTTTTGGAATTGACGTCTTAATGTAGTCGAAACGTTCCTTTTTTGCTTCTTCCTGGATGATCTCATTGCAAAGTTCAATACATTCATCGCAAATATAAACCATTGGCCCCGCGATAAGCTTTTTTACCTCGTCCTGGCTTTTGCCGCAAAAAGAACAATTAAGCTTAATTGTTCTTCCGTTTGTTTTCTTAATCATCAGAACCTCTTTTCAAGTATTTGATCTATGATGCCGTATTCAATGGCTTGTTCAGGGCTCATAAAATAGTCCCTATCCGTATCTTTAGCAACTTTTTCAACGGGCTGACCGGTATGTTTCACCAGTATCCTGTTGATTTCTTCGCGCATTCTCAGAATCTCTTTTGCCTGGATATCGATATCGCTCGCCTGCCCCTGGGTACCTCCGAGAGGTTGATGGATAAGGATTCTTGAATGCGGTAGAGCGTATCTTTTTCCTTTTTCACCGCCTGCAAGAAGCACCGCGCCCATGCTTGCCGCCTGACCGATACAGGTCGTCACGACAGGCGCCTTTACGTATTGCATGGTATCGTAAATGGCCAACCCGCTCGTGATAATACCTCCGGGACTGTTAATATAGAGGTATATCTCTTTTGAAGGGTCTTCCGATTCAAGAAAAAGAAGCTGCGCTATAATGAGATTGGCAACGACATCATCAACAGCCGTTCCAAGGAAGACAATCCGCTCTTTGAGCAAGCGGGAATATATATCATAAGCCCTCTCTCCCCTGCCGTCTTTTTCTATTACAATTGGTACAAGGCTCATTATTTCTCCTTTATGACCGTGTTGTCCCGTAACAAGTTAACAGTCTTCTCTTCTGTAATGGCGCTCCTTAAGCCACCAATCAGGTTATACTGCTCATACACATTTCTTATTTCATTGTACGTTTTATTTGCCTCTTCTGCAATCTTTTTTATTCGGGCTTCCACCTCGTGAGCTTCAGCCTTGATACCTTCTTTCTCAGCAATCCTCGCCAGCACTATCTCTGCCCTTAATCTGTCTTCGGCCCTTTTCCCGAATTCACCCCTTATTCTTTCCTCAATGGACCGCATTTCCTCGTCGGTAAATTTATTCGCTTGATACCGCGACATGGTTTCCTCTACCATACCCTGAATTCTCCTGTCCAGAAGCCCCTTCGGGACAGGAACTGTCAGATCTTTCATGATCGAATCCATAATTTTCTGGGTAATTTCCCGGTCTTTCATACCTTCTTTCTCTTTTGTTAACTCATCTTTTACACCTTGTTTTAAGGCATCCATATTCTCATAATTCAGGTCTTTGGCAAATTCGTCGTTAATCTGCGGGAGCCTCTTTTTTTTGATTTCTTTTATCGTTACTTTAAAATTAAGTGTTTTTGAAGCAATGTTTTTATCAGGATAATCTTCAGGAAAAGCGATTTCGATTTCCTTTTCCTCATTGGCCTTCATACCCATTAGCCCGTTTTCCATTTCAGGCATGAGCATGGAATTACCCATTTCTACTGGATATGATTGGGCATTCACTTCCTCCACCGGTTCGCCTTCGTGAAAACCCTGATATTTGATAATAACAAAATCGCCTGATTCGACAACAGCGTCAGCACCTTTCTCGACAATTTCAGCGTGCATTTGCTGCATACCTTCAATTCTTTTCTCCACATCCTCGTCAGTGACCTTCACCGGCTCAATTTCTACAGTTATGCCTTTATATTGGGGAAGTTCTATCTCCGGCAACACTTCGCATTCCAAGATATAACCCTTTTCGCCTTCTTTTTCCAGGAAATCGACGTGTGGTTCCACGAGAGGGTTTATCTTTGCCTCCTGAAGCGCTTCGAACATGGTGTTTTCCACCATTTTCTTTTTTACTTCATCGTCAATATAGTCCTTATAGTACTGCCTGATGATCGATTTCGGGATCTTGCCCGGTCTGAAGCCTTTTATTTTGGCGTGTTTTCTCACTTCATCATAAATATTTTCCGTGATTCCCTGGACAGTTTCCGCGGGAAGGAGCACTTCTACTTTTCTTCTGACGCTGTCGAGCGTTTCAACCTGAACTTTCATTTATTCCTCCAAAATATACGAGGGGGTTTGCGACAAACCCCCAGGATTTCGATAGTATAAACAAAATGGCTTAGGATTTCAATACCTTTGAGGGGAAAGAAGGGCGGCCGGAGAGCGTTTGCCCCGAAGGGATATCTCGAGCCTCATCTCGTTGCCCTTCAGCCGGCAATGATTCGACCTATGCCAACGACATCGGCTAAAAATGCTCTTTGAATACCTTTTGTTGTTTGCCGGAACCCGTTTAAATCATTTTGTTCCGTGAAAGTCTGGTCCGCGCATCCCTGCCTTCGGTCGCCTAATTATTCATGATCAAAATTCACTGTTGCCGGAAATACGATCTATTGAAAAATCTCCGTTACTGCTTTCCATAATGGGATTTTTGTTTTGTTAACTCAATAATATGCGAAAATATCATCTGCGAAGCAAAATCATGTTGATTTTCGTTGAAGCCGCAAAAAAAATAATGGCGCGCAGTCGAAAAATTAAAGCTAACGAAATACTTGTTTTGTATGCCTCAAAAAAGGAATTCTAAATATATTGATATTACAAAAATTGTTAAAAATACTTCAGATCGGAAGAGCACACGTCTGAACTCCAGTCACGAGATTCCA
>CAZXVZ010000095.1:0-10026 GCA_964644085.1 uncultured Syntrophus sp.
CTAGATTCATTTTGGGCATTCATTCCTGTAGTATTGATCACAATTGCATTAATGATCCGCGCTTATTTGGAAGATAAGACTTTGCAGACCGAATTAACCGGTTACCGTGATTATGTAAGACAGGTGCGTTATCGATTGATACCGGGAGTGTGGTAAAAGGGTCAAGACAAAGTCAATTATCCTATGAACAGGAACAGCACAGTTGGAAACCTTCGCTGAACTTAAAACATTTTTAGAAAACCCGCATTACCGGGATCAAAGACAGAAAAGTCTGGCCGGTCTCCATGATAGTATGATCGATAAACCCATAGTCGGACTGATAAACGCTTTTAACAAACTGCCTTATTCTTTCACACTACAGTGCTGCTACGGACATTTTATCTACAGCGGCCAGACCGATCCTTATAACCTGGAGCCCTTGCCACTGACGGATGCCATTACCGGAGTAGAGTACAGGATAGCCTACATTGCTCTTTGTATGGAAAACAGTAATTCTGGAAGGATGCTTTTTGATGCTTTGAAGGGAATTGCGGATGTTGACCCAGAAAATATCCAGTTTTGTTGTGCAGACTGGTTTTGGGAAAGACAGGTTAATTCTTATGCGTTACAGGTTGAACCTGACAGGTTTAAGTTTGAAGACAAGGCTATCCTTGACTACAAGGAAGCTTTGCAAATAGAAAAGATACGAAATGAATTCTTCATCCGACTAAAGGAGTTGCTTCAAAAACAGCAATGGAGAGATAACTCCGGCTGACAACCGCAACCGACTTGTGGAGCGTTACGACCGAAGAAAATCAGAGGGGCCAACCCTTGACAAAGGACAAGACTGCGTAAAATGACCGAAGGGATACCAATTGGACACATGAAGGGCAAGCGGGAGGATATGTCGTTTTAACGATGATGCGTTAAGGAACGCGTTCATCATACATGATGGATAAACACGTGAAAGGATAGGAATCAATGAAAACAAACAAACTGGATCATATCTCTATCGCCGTCAGAGATCTGGAAAAGGCCCGGAGTATATGGGAGCCAGTGTTAGGCAAATCAGAACCGGATGATCGCTATGTGGATGAGAATGAAAAGATTCGGGTTGCCCGATACTGGATCGGGGAGGTTGGTTTTGAATTGATGGAATCGACAACATCTGAGGGACCGGTAGCAGAATGGATCAAGAAGAACGGTGAAGGAGCAATGGTGGTAAGCTTTAACGTGAATAACACCCGGGAGGCTATTGCCGAACTGAAGGTTCAAGGCTACCGGTTTATTCCCGACAAAAACGGAAAGGTTGTTAGAAAGTTCCGGGAATGTGAATTCGCGTTGATCCACCCTAAAGGGCTTAATGGTGTGCTAACTGAATTGATTGATTACAGATGGGATGAATTGAAGGAAAAATAGGACAAATCACGAAGAATAGCCAAAAATATGGATCTTAAATCATAAGATCATTTGCAAAGTTTTTTAAAATATGAATATTATTATATTGTGATAGACGAGGCATCTTAAACAGTAAAACTCCTATATGAAAAAAAGTGATCATTCAAAACCCGCGCTTATTTTCATGAGATCACAAATTTACAGAATGGTTGGTGAAAGTTGGGTATCCCGAAGTCGTTTATAGCAGAAGCGGACAATGCGGCAGAGCTGAATGCTGCCCGCCGGGTCGCTTCAGCTTCGCTTTTCCTTCGGTAATTATATATAGCGAATACTATTGAGGGTAAAGAGAATCAAAGAGGAGAGAACAATATGGAATTTAATGGAACATTCAGGTTTGTCAATAATAAAATAATTATCGTATTACGCGATAGAGTGTGTGAAACCTCAGAAGAACTGATGGCAAGCGATCTGTTTACAGAAATCGTGACGCGTTTTATCAATGATTTGAAACGCAAACAAGCCCCTCTCCTCAAGGTATTCGGTAAACCGGCTCATGAGATTGACGACACCGATACGCGGGAGCTTATTCAGATATTTCAGGTACTGTGCAAAATGCCCATCGATGTGGTTCCCAAGCTAGTAGAGACGGGGGAACGATTCATCGCCAATCCTTCGTTATTACAGGATTTTGTAGAGGGCCTATATAATTTTTGGCGACAATTTGAACGATTTATCATTTGTGATTCAACGGGAGATCGCCTGGACAAACGTCCGTATCGAACTTTTAACTCGACGATTGAATCATTGACACATTTAGTGCGACAGACCTACAGGGACATAACGGAGAATATTTCCGGCCAGCATCCCAGCATTTTCAGACAAGTACGCGCCGGCGCAGAAGTGGCGGTGATTGCTCTCCCGAAAGACCTTGCGCTACCGGAAGGGTGTTACGAACAGCTCCGAAGTATTCCCGTTATTCGACAATTGTTATTATATCCGCCCTTGCTGCTCAATCCTCCAATGAATAAGCGAACCGGAAAGTTTGAACGGATCACCCGCAATCCTTTGGAGTTCATAGATTTAACGCCTCATGAGTGGCTGTGCTATCCGGCAAAGGTCGGCCCGCTTTTCATTCTTGTCTACGTACACGAGAAATTTTTTGAACTTGGATTGTCATTGTGCAATCTGTTTGAATTAGCTGATGATAACTTTATAAATCGCCCGGTGGATGCGATATACCTCTTTGGTGTGCCGGGAAACGCGCTTGACGCCCTCGCCCCGATGCCGACCGTGTTTTTCGATGATCCGGAACATCATGTGATTACTGCCGCGTGTCCCAATAAGGACCAATTTGGATATTTCGGGTATCTTAAGAAAATGGTACTGACCCTCCACAATATCAAAGTCATGCAACAAGGGAAAATGCCATACCATGGGGCAATGGTCAGGATCATGACAAAAAATGACCGCTCATGGACGGTGCTCATCATTGGCGATACGGGGGCTGGGAAATCTGAAACGCTAGAAGCGTTCAGGGTCATAGGCGATGACCAGATCGAGGAGATGATTATTATTGCCGATGATATGGGGTCCCTTGATATTGCTCCGAATGAGAATGTCATTGGCTACGGCACAGAAGTCGGGGCATTCGTCAGGTTGGATGATTTGCAACCCGGCTATGCCTTCGGTCAACTTGACCGTTCAATTATCATGAATCCCAATCAGGTCAATGCGCGGATCGTGTTGCCGGTAACCACCTATGAGCACGTGATGAACGGATATGCTGTGGATGTGGTATTATACGCAAACAACTATGAAGAAGTTGACGAGGAGCATCCGATCATTGAGCGCCTGACCACCGCTGAAAAAGCATTGCATGTATTCCGGGAAGGTACCGCGATGAGTAAAGGGACTACGACATCAACAGGCCTCGTGCATACGTATTTCGTCAACATTTTCGGGGCGATCCAATACAGGGACTTGCACGAAGAGATCGCGAAACGATATTTTGAAGCAATGTTTCGAAACAATATATTTGTCGGGCAATTACGGACCAGACTTGGCATTACAGGCTGGGAACGTCAAGGCCCCGAAGAGGCAGCACGGGCCTTGCTATCGATGCTTTCTCAGGAAGAGAAATAGTCATACAATGAGTAAGGAAAATAAATCAATTCATGAGTTTGATTTCAAATTAATCTGCGAATATTTTTCAAGCATGGAAAGGCAGGGACCCGGAAGTCCCGACGTCACGGTCAAGGCCCTGAGTTTCATTGAAAACCTGACGAACGAATCTAAAATTGCCGATATCGGCTGTGGTACAGGCGGTCAGACAATAGTGCTGGCAAGTCATACGTCAGGGCACATGACGGGCATTGACTTGTTTGCCGACTTTATCGATATATTCAATGCCAACAGCAGGAAACTCAATCTCCAGGATCGGGTGGAAGGACTGGTCGGCTCAATGGACCGTCTTCCCTTTCCGAGCGAAGAGTTGGATCTAATCTGGTCAGAAGGCGCAATCTACAATATCGGGTTTGAACGAGGCATAAATGAATGGCGGAAATTTCTTAAGAAAGGAGGTTTTCTTTCCGTTTCAGAAGCGTCATGGTTCACCGAAGAGCGGCCTGCCGAAATCGAAGAATTTTGGAAAGATGCTTATCCGGAAATCGATGTCATCTCCAACAAAGTCGCGCAAATGCAAAAAGCCGGATATATACCTATGGCTGTTTTTGTTCTTCCGGAAAATTGCTGGACGCAGCATTTTTATACGCCACAGGTTTCCGCTCAGGAGAAATTTTTGAAAAAGTATGCAGGCAATAAAACGGCCGAAGAGCTCGTAGAAAACCAGCGGCATGAAGCAGAGCTCTATGATAAATACAAAGAGTTTTACGGATATGTTTTTTATATCGGGAAAAAGTATTAAACCAAAACAGTAAACATCCGACGCGTCATTAAATATGCGCAATCGGTTCACCGGATCACGGCATGTGTCCGGTGATTGTTTTATTCCGGAACAGGTATGTTTGTTTCCTTGGAAATTATCCCGCTCATGTTCACGACGAAAAAAGCGAGTCAGCAACAATTCAATGCGTGAATACAGGGCAGTTGTGGTAAAATGATATGCGACATGAAAAAAATAGGAAGGCAAGGTATCGTCATGGGAAAGCACTCTCATCATTTTGTTGAAACATTCGATGGTCTTTTGGGATATGGCCTGGACAGGCAAACAAATGAAGACACAGTGCAGGTTTACCTTCAGAAATTTTCCGATGACAATCTCATGAAAACAATTCTGAGACGCATGTCTGACGATGATATAAATGAAGTATTCGACGTCATCAGCAAGATGCTGAAGCAATATCTCTCTGAACCTGAGTATCATCACTTGTTCCTTAGGGACGATTGATATATATTGCTGCAGTTGACAAGATGTTCTACGGATATTACCCGGTTGAAAGATATATTATCGCGGGAGTGACATCATTATGAATCCTGTATGGATAGCACTGGGGCTCACCGTTTTTGCCGGTATGGCAACGGGAATCGGCAGCATCATCGCTTTCACGGCAAAGAGAACAAACTACCGTTTTCTTTCCGTCGCCACAGGGTTTTCAGCCGGTGTTATGCTCTACATCGCATTTACGGAAATATTATCAAAAGGGGCGGGCACGCTCACGGCGAGATACGGTGATCATACCGGATACCTGATAAATACAGCTTCATTTTTCGGCGGTATGTTTCTCATCGGTCTTGTGGACAATCTGATACCGGCCGGAGAGAATCCACACGAGACACACTCAGAGGAAGAGACGGCGCCCCTTCACGACCCTTCGGCTAAATTCCCTGATTTTGAGCCGGCGGATAAAACAATTTCCGGTGGTGTATCTTCCGGCGTTCACGATCACGGCCACCACCACAAACTCATGCGAATGGGTATGTTCACAGCGCTGGCAATTGCCATTCATAATCTTCCCGAGGGTCTCGCGACATTTCTCTCAGGCCTTCAGGATATTTCACTTGGCTTGCCTATCGCGGTTGCCGTTGCCCTCCACAACATTCCGGAAGGAATAAGCGTGGCTGTTCCGATTTTCTACGCCACGGGGAACCGCAGAAAAGCCTTTATATATTCTCTATTAAGCGGCCTCGCGGAACCTGTGGGTGCAATAATCGCGTATCTGTTCCTGCGATTGATCGCAAGCGGAGGGACAGGAGTCATCTCTCCTGAATTCATGGGCATCCTTTTTGGAGGTGTGGCAGGCATTATGGTTTATATCAGCCTCGATGAACTCCTTCCGACAAGCAGGGCTTTCGGTAAAGGCCATGACAGCATCCTGGGGCTTATTATGGGTATGCTGGCAATGGCGCTGAGTCTGATATTAATGAGATAAATCAGCAGCCATGAGCGGGACCGGCACGAGGTAACAAGTATTTTGCGTCTCCTGAAGCATTTCTTCTGTCCCATTCATTGTATTCCAGGTTTTGTGATATAATGCACACGTAACTATGCGTAAAAAGAAAGTCTTCTTTACCATTATAATACTCCTTTGTCTTTTCACCGCAGGGTGTGTGCTTCTGCTTTACTCGCCTTTCTTTATCCCTTGTGTAAACGTCGTCAGCAAAAACTTAACGGGTTATAGTGTTCACGCAAAGAGTTTTTCGTTTTCACCAGGATTCAAAACAAAGATTATAGATCTTGCCATCGCGAACACAAAAGACAAAAGTTTCGTTTTCACTAGTGCTGCTGTGAATATTGAAAGCAACGCACCGAAAGCCTTCAAGGGTAAAGTTGAACGGATTGTACTCAAGGAGCCGAAGATACGGATCCGCCTGGGAGATAAAAAAAAGACTGATACCGATCTTTCCTTTATTAATAATATCCCCCCCGTTGATCTTCTCACTGTCGAAAAAGGTGAATTTACGGTCGTTTTCGCTTCGCCGGCGCAGCAGATTACCTTGAGAGACATTACTATGACCATAGAGAACTTTTCACCTAAGACAGGAGGAATGCTTATGTTTCAGGGCGTAATTGACATTATCCACCCTGACAAATCTGAGCCAAACGCCCACGGTATTTGTAAGGGAGAGATTCAGTTGACAGGTCTTATGCCCAGGATCATTGGAAAAGGGCTTCTTGAAATTAATCTTGATTCAGGAAGCACGAAAGTTATGACGCTGAAAGATGCCTCTGTGCGGATGGCGCTCACATTCGAAAAAGACCGAATCCGTGTCTCAAAACTGGACATTGATTCTTCTTTACTGACACTGCAAAATGCCGGGAAGCGTTCCGAAATCAGGAATGCCTCATTGAAAACAGGCTTTATCTATGATTTGAAATCAAAAACAATCTCCACGGAAACCTTTCTCGGTGAAATCCCAAGACTTGGCGCTTTCAAAGGGACATGGTCTGGAAAACTAACCGGAATGATGCCCTGGAAAGCGCAGATGGAGGCTTCTCGGATAGATTTCTCAAATCTGTATACCACAGTCAGTCCTCTCCTGACCGGAGAAGAAGGTAATAAATGGTCCTTTCAGGGTACAGGATCGTTAAAGACTGATATGGAAGGCACTCTTTCCGGAGAAAACCCAACTGTCACTGGTAAAGCGGAGTTCCAGTTCGAGCAGGGCGGGTTTAATTCTCAGGATGGTTCAAAAGCTGCTCAGGGCGTAGAAGGCTCCATAATCCTGAAGTTCAGTATTCCTTCCCAGGAAAGAAAAATTGACGCGACTCTGTCGTCAGAGTTGTCTGGCGGTGAGTGCCTCTGGGGAAAATATTATGGTGATTTCACGAAGGAGTCCGCTAAACTGTCCGCAAGTGCTAACTTTTCAATAGATAACAAAAACGAAACATCCCTTTCCGGTACAATGGATATTTTCAATACCGGTGCCTATCGCTATTCAGCCTTTTTCAACGACAATTCATGGGGCATGTCAATAGATGCCCGGGAAGTGGTAGTGCAAAGGCTGACCTCGCTTTTTTTTTATGATTATCTTGTGGCGACAACCCCTTTCTTTAAGGGCCTTGAGACTGAGGGGACATTCAACGCCACTGTGACAGCGGTTTCTCGCACAAAAGAAGATATCAGCCTCAAGGGTATGATAAGACTCGACAATGCAGGCATTGGAGTACCTGACAAATCGTTCCGGATAACAGGAATCAATATGCTACTCCCGTTCGATCTTACAAGTTCTGATCAGGAAAAAGTAGAACCAACCGGAGAGAAGAGAGAGAAAGGTTTAATAGATATCGGCAGTATTGAAAAAGGCACACTGCAATTCTTGAGAATCAGAATACCTGTTCTGCTCGAGGGAAACAGAGGTTTCATTCCTGAAACAATAGCGCTTCCCTTTTACGGCGGGTACGTTAGTATCATGGACATGAAGGTGGACGATATTCTGGTTGCCGGGAGAAAATTGTCCTTCATAACGAAAATAGAGAACGTCGATCTCGCGGCACTACTTAACATATTGTCAGGTACGGAATATCCGGGGAGTATTGAAGCCTGTTTTCCCCTCGTTACGTATCAGGACAACAAACTCGGCACAGAAGGAAAGGCGTCAATAAAGGTTTTCGGAGGCGAAATCGAAGCCGAGAATATTTATGCTGAAAATATATTTTCCTCTTCAAGAAAAATAGGCGCTGATGTGCTCTTCCGCAATATTGATCTCGGCAAGATGACAGACACAATCAAAGTGGGGAAGATTACTGGGGTTCTGGAGGGCACTGTGAAAAATCTGGTAATTGAATATGGTCAACCTTCGCAGTTTGTATTTGAAATGAATACCGTGGAAGAAAGCGACGTCCCGAAAAGAGTGAGCGTTGACGCCATTGAAAACATCTCCATCCTCGGGACCGGCTCAGGAGGCATAAGGTCAGTACTGCAAAGCGGCATTAACAGGTTCTTCAAGGAATATCCTTACAGCCGGATAGGCATCCTGTGCAGCCTTGAAAACGACCATTTTAGAATCAGGGGGACAATTCACGAGGGCGGTCATGAGTATCTCATACGGAGGGGATTTTTGAGGGGCATCGATGTGGTTAACAAAGACCCTGATAATGTGGTAAGTTTTAAGGATATGCAGGAGAGAATAGGCAGGGTCTTTGAAGAGAGGAATAAGGAAAAGGGAAATACCGTAATAGTAAATTGAACAAACATATAAAAGGAGAGCAAACACATGATGAAGAGAATGAAACACGTCGCATTTATTTTTATTGTCACTTTGGCCGCCTGTGTGACAGTCAATATTTACTTCCCTGCTGCTGCAATACAAGAAGCGGCCGATGAAATCGTAAGTGAAGTCCGCGGTACTCAGGGTAAAGAAGAAGCTCCGCAGAAAAGTGATAAACAAGGTTTCATTCTGGAAAAACTGCGATTTTTCAGCATGGGGCCTAAAGAAGCAAATGCCCAGATCAATATAGATATAACAACTCCGGCTATCAGAAATCTGAGGCAGGCATTAAAAGATAATTTCCCCTCATTGAAGCCTTTTTTCGATAAAGGTGCCCTCGGTGAGAATAATATGGGTCTTGTGGAGACACGAGACGTAGCCAACCTTAACCTCAAGGAAAAGGCTGATCTGAAACGTGTTTCTGATTTGGAAAATAAGAATCGCATGTCCCTCTACAATGAAATCGTGAAAGCCAATAAGCTTGTCGGAGATTCAGTGCCGAAAGTTCAGCAGATATTTGCCAAAAGCTGGCGTGACGCTGCATATCCGGGGTGGTGGGTAGAAAAGGATAACGGTCAGTGGGAAAAAAAGAAATAACGTCATTGGGTCATTGAGTCGTCGGGTCATAGGGTTGTCGGGTCGTTGGGTCCTGAAAATTCTGAGATGAGACTGATGAAACACTATCTTAATCGACACATATGTTTATTCAAGGTAATCACCCTCGCTATTCTTGTTCACCTCGCACTATCATCCTGTGCTGGATTTTTCATTGGCAGAGAAGCAGAGAATGCGCATGAGAAAGGACTTGCTCTCTTTAACCAGGGAAACTTTTCAGAGGCGGTACCTTTCTTTGAAAAGGCAATATCTCTGGAGCCTGATTTCTACAGCGCACGCCTGTATTTGGGAAGATCACATCTAAATTTGCATAACTTCAGGGAGGCGATTCCTCATCTGAGAAAAGCCTACCGCCTCTCCCCCCGAGGATTTCAGGAACAGGCAACGGATTTATTGTTCGATGCCCTTCTTGGCGCCGCATACGTGGAATTAAAGGAGGGTAATCTCGAGACTTCTCTGAACTACATCAGAGAACTCCTTTCCGCTGATCCGAAATCAAGAAAGATAAAAGAGGACATTTCCAGGATAATTGTTGCCGTTGCCACTGAATTATATAAGAGCGGCAAGGCGCGGGACGCCATCAGAGAATACGGGGAAGCGATAAAAGCTGACCCCGATAATATAAACGCTTACATAGGGCTCGCGAAGGCCCTTTTAAAAAACGGTGAGCTGACAAAGGCACTCGGCGCGGCTGAAGAAGCTCTGTCGCTCGATCCCAAAAGCAGGGAAGCGCTGGCTATTATTAAGGACCTGTTGAAAAAATAATCTCCAGGATTGCTTCACACATATATCACGTGTGAATATGCCGCATATCATCACATCTCGGTTCTCGTGATAACACCATGAAGCTTATTGGGGGGAAGATCC
>CAZXVZ010000096.1:0-9948 GCA_964644085.1 uncultured Syntrophus sp.
ACCTCTTTTTCTTTTGCCTTCCTTATTATTGCTCTCTGATCTTCGGGCAGAGGAGGAGGAGCGGGTTGGCCTATGATCTTTGTAACGGCACGGAACTTGGGAGGACAGACCTCAAAGCAGGTGCCGCACTTGATGCACTTGTCCTGATCGACGATGTGGATCTGCCCTTTGGCGCTGATAATCGCTTCGACAGGGCAGCGTCTCGCACAGGTCATGCAAGCCTGGCACTTTGCCGGATCAATGTAGTAGGAGACAACGTCGCTAAAGAGCCTGTCGACCTCTTCTTTGGTAAACGCGGTCTCGTATTTGTCATACTCTTCATGTGCCTCAAGCCGTTTTGCCAGTTTTTCTCTCATGGCCACCTTGAAGTAGGGGACGAGTTTGGTCACTTCAGCGAGTTTGGCGTTGAGGGTCTTTTCATCCATACCTTCAGCTTTACCCAAGGGACCAATCTCCCTGATCTTTTTGACAAAGTCATTGACGCTCTCAGCAAAGACATTTGACTCGGCTCCGGACATGAACCGCATTCTTAGTCTCTCCGGATTGAGTCCGATATGTTCCAGTATTCTTCTGTAGAGCATGACCGTATTGAGGGTATGGAAGTTCCCGTGTGTCACGTAATTGCATTCGTTTAAATGGCAGGAACCAATAAACACCCCGTCCATTCCCTTGGAGAAGGCCCTCAGGATAAATTCCGGGTCAACGCGTCCGGAACACATGACGCGTATAATTCTCATTTCTGTTGTATATTGCAGTCTGGAGACTCCAGCCAGGTCAGCAGCGCCGTACGCTCACCAGTCGCATAAAAAACCAAGCACTCTCGGCTTAAACTTTTGTGCTGCGCTCATGCGTTTCTCCTTTCAGTTTTGCTTGGGGATGTTCCTCCGGAAGAGGTGGATCCCCACAATCCTTATTGTGCAGCCGCGTCGATCTGTTTCATGATATCTTCATCGGGGATCATGACGTCGATCTCTGCTTTTACTTCATCGTTCGTATAATGTTTCAGGGATATGGCGCCGGTGGGGCACTTGGCATTGCATAACCCGTCACCTTTACAGAGTACAGGGTTCACGAAGACCTTCTTGCCCTGTTTGGTCTCGCGCATCTCAAGGGCACCATAGGTACACACCTCGGCACAGGCTCCGCAACCCATACAACGTTTCTCGTCCACTTCGCAGACCGAACCCGATGCGACGACGATATCATGGGAGAGAAGGGTAAGTGCCCTTCCTGCCGCGCCGTATGCCTGGTTGATGGTCTCCTGAATAAATTTAGGATAGTGTGCCATACCGGCGAGGTATACGCCGTCCGTAGCGAACTCAACGGGACGCAGCTTCACATGCGCCTCTTTGAAGAACCCGTCAGGGCTTAAGGTAACCTTAAACTGGTTTGCAACTTCTTTCGTTGCCGCATTGGGCATGACAGCAGCAGCGAGCGCCACGATGTCGGCATCGATAACGAGCTCCGCGTCGAGCACATAATCGGGCGCCGTCACTTTGAGTACTGGACGACCGTCTTCTTCACCTTCACCTGCTTCCAGAACGGGTGGTCTTTCCGGTTCATAGCGGATAAACTTGACGTCATTACCTGCCGCTTCGCGGTAGTAGTCTTCTTTAAACCCGTAGGTGCGCACATCCCTGAAGAGGATGTAGATGTCCATGGCGGGGTTTTTCTCTTTGAGGAGCAGGGCGTTCTTCACTGACTCGCTGCAGCAGATTCTGCTGCAGTAGTTTCTGTCTTCATTCCTGCAGCCTACGCACTGAATCATGACGAGGTTTTTGGCGTTTAACACCTTCTCGTCATTGTTGAATATCCTTTCCTCCAGCTCTAAATGGGTAAGGACCCGCTCGTCCTGGCCGTAAAGGTATTCCGTGGGAGTATACATATCGATGCCGATGGCTATGACTGTGGCACCGTGTTTGATCTCTACCGGCCCCCGATCCGAGGTAATTTTTGTGACGAAGTTTCCCACATATCCGGTGGCCTCTGTGATGGTCGCTTTGTGGTAGACATGGATTAATGGGTGTTTATAAATCTTCCCGATGAGGTCTTTCAGATATGCCTGCACATCGAGCTTTTCGAGGGTTGTGTGGATGCGTCTCGCCATACCCCCCAGTTCGTTCTCTTTCTCGATGAGGAAAACCTCATGTCCCTGGTTGGCAATGGAGAGCGCCGCATTCATGCCGGCAATACCGCCGCCTAAGATTAAAGCCCTCTTGTCAACGGGGAGATCAAACTCCTGAAGAGGTTTCAACTGGCAGGCACGGGCTACTGACATCCTGATGATATCATGTGCCTTCTCGGTGGCCTCTTCCTTTTCTTTCGAGTGGACCCATGAGTTGTGCTCTCTGATGTTTGCCATCTCGTAGTAGTACTGGTTGATGCCTGCTTCACGAAGCGTATCACGGAACAGAGGCTCAAGTGTTCTCGGCGAGCATGCTGCCACGACGACCCGGTTGAGCCCCTTCTCTTTGATCATGTCGGTGATCTCCTTGGCGGAGTTAGTGGCGCACGAGAAGAGTTGTTCCTGGGCATAAACAACGTTGGGGAGGGTCTTACAGTACTCAACGGTGCCGGGGACATTGACGATACGTCCGATGTTGGCACCGCAGTGGCATACAAAGACACCGATCCTGGGTTCTTCCTGGGAGACATCCCTCTCCGGCGGGTAAATTCTTTCTTTCGAGAGATTACCCCGGCGATAGTCGAGCATTTCACCGATCTGGGAGCCAGCGCCACTGGCAGAAAAGACCGACTCGGGGATATCGATGGGGCCTTGGAGAGCGCCTGAGACAAAGATACCGGGAATGTTGGTTTCCATAGGGTTTGCGGGATTGAGCTTTGCGAAGTTGTGAGACTCAAGCTCAATACCGTAGGTTTGTGCTATTTTATCCACATCCTTCGGGGGATCCATACCTATGGAAAGGACGACCATGTCGAACTCTTCTTCCTTGATCCCTTCGTTTGGCGCAGAGTATCTGACGGTGACGTTCTTTGTGACTGGGTCTTCTCTCACGATCGTGGGATAACTTCTGAAGAATCTGATTCCGGGGAGATTCTCGGTCCTCTGGTAGTAGCGTTCAAAATCCTTCCCGTAGGAGCGTACATCATTGTGGAATATAGTACATTTTGCGTTGGCGTCGTGGTCTTTCGTTAAAATGACCTGTTTCTGGGTGTAGGTGCAGCAGACCGCCGAGCAGTAGGTGTTGCCGCCCTCGATGACCTGGCGGGAGCCGATGCACTGGATCCAGGCGATATTGTGGGGGTGCTTCTTATCTGAGGCACGGAGGATCTCGCCGCCGTAGGGACCTGTGGAACACAAGAGTCGTTCATAGTCCATACTGGTGACCACATTCGTGAACTCTCCATAGCGATATTCTTTTCTGATCTTTGGATCATAGGGTTCGAACCCTGGTGAGAGGATGATGGCTCCCACGTTGATTTCTTCTTTTCTCGCCTGCTGGTCAAGGTCGATGGCGTTGTTCTTACAGACCGCTTCGCAGATGCGGCACTTCTTCTCTTTGAGGTATAGGCAGCTCTCATCGATGTAGGTGATAAGGGGGATTGCCTGGGCAAAGTAGACGTGGACCGCCTTGTTGTCTGATATTTCCTGGTTGTACTGGTCCGGATATTTCACGGGACAATACTCCACGCAGACAGTGCAGCCCGTGCACTTGTCTTCCTTGATGTAACGGGGCTTTTTATTGAGCGTTACCTTAAAGTTTCCTGCTTCACCCTCTACGCGATCAACCTCGGTATAGGTGAGTACTTCTATATTCGGATGCCGGCCGACCTCGACCAGTTTGGGCGCGAGAATTCACATCGAGCAGTCATTGGTCGGGAAGGTTTTGTCCAACTGGGCCATGTGTCCGCCGATCGACGGCGCCTTTTCTACCAGGTATACCTTGAATCCGGCAGTAGCCAGATCTAAAGATGCCTGGATGCCGCTAATCCCTCCGCCAACAACCATGACGTCGCCAAAGCTGCCGTCGGCAAGTCCTTTGCACAGTTGCTGCATGTTTTCTTTGAGCGGTAAAACGTTTTCCACTGGTATCACCTCATTTTTTAAATTACGTCCTGTAGAATCTCTGTGATATCCTTTATCTCTATGTCGTCTGCGTGGTTTGTGACGAGCTTACTATCTTCCAGCGCAAAGACGCAGTAAGGGCAGGCGGTGGCGAGTACTTCAGCGCCGGTCCCGATAGCCTGTTCTACACGGATGTTGGCGAAGCGTTCGTTCTTCTCCGTCTCCTGCCATATCCTGGACCCGCCCATACCGCAGCAGAGGCTGTCCTCTTTTGACTCGAACATCTCGATGAGCTCCACGCCGGGTATCTTTGTGAGGATGGATCTCGGTTCATCGTAGACACCGTTGTGTCTTCCCAGATAGCACGGATCGTGGTAGGTGACCTTCTTCGCGTACTCTCCGGTAATCTGGAGCCTACCTTCGTTGACGAGTTCATTGATGAACTGTGTGACATGCATGACCTCAAAGTTTACCTTGAACTCGGGGTACTCATTCTTGAAGGTATGGTAGCAATGGGGAGAGGAGACGACAATTTTCTTGACCCCGCTGTCTATAAAGGTCTTGATGTTTTCTTTGGCGAGACGCTTGAAGAGTGTCTCGTTGCCTGATTTGCGCACACTTTCGCCGCAGCACATCTCTTTTGAACCGAGGACACCAAAATCCACGCCCGCTTTATTAAATATTGCCGCAGTCGCCTGAGATACTTTTTTTAGTCTCGGGTCGTAACATGGATAGCAGCAGGGGAAATAGAGTACCTCAGTTGTTTCGTCGAATTCTTTCACATTTAAATCCTTGGCCCAGTTCATACGGTCATTCGGGTCCTGTCCCCAGGGATTGCCTACGCTGGCGAGGCTCGTCATAGTGCTTTTTAAGCTCGGGAGGCTTGAGGGGACGACTCCGTCAACAACGAGCAGTCTGCGGGCTGCCCGCATAACATCGATGATAGCGACACCTCTGGGGCAACGCTGGATGCACTTGCCGCATGTCACGCAGAACCACATGTCATCTGATTCGAGGGGAACAACACCATACTTGGACTGATTAATGATCCGTCTGACAAGAAACTCGCGGACATTGTTCCATGGACATACTGTCTCGCATTTGCCGCATTGATAGCAGTATTTGAAGGCGTCTCCGCCTGCTTCTTTCAAACCGTCTATGACTACTTTAAAGGGATCGAGGGGTAATGTCTCCATTCTGTTTTCCAACCTTACTGTTTTAAGTCTTGATTTGACTGGGACATGCGGGTGATAGTATCCAATACATTCTGCAGGCCATATTTGCTGACCATTGACTGGAGGCCATACTCGACGTCTTCTTGTTTTACTTCCTCATCGACTTCTTCTTCGCGTTCCTCATAGATAAGAGCATCGTTGAGACACCATTTGACACATAACGGCTTTTCCTCTCCCTCGCACATGTCACATTTGAGGGGAAGACCGGAATCCGGTTCTTTAAAGGCATCTCTGGAAGGACAGGAAGCCCTGCAAAAACCACATTCATCGTATTCTTTGCCGTCAATGATGTACTTGTCTCTGCCCATGCATTCGGCCGGAGTGTATTCACCGGCATACACAGGCACATAGACATCTCTCATGGGATCACGGATCATCCGGATGCGTGACCTTGCCGGGTTGTTGCTGCTGTATTTTGGTTCCGCGTGAAAAGCGGAGCAGACCACCTCACATGCCCGGCATCCATTACATTTATCGAGGTCGATCTTGATTGTTTTGATTTTTTTCTTCACTTTAGCCATTTTTTATTATCCCTCTCTGTTCTAAGTCTTCGGCAACGTAGCCCAGGTCTAATTCCTCCAAAGTTTCTTTCTTTGGAATGCCGTCATTGTCCCAGCCCTTGAATTTGTAATATGCGTCAAGTAATTGACTTTCGAGCTCAGGGAATCTCTTTTTCCAGTGATCTTCCGGCGGGATTTCATCGGCCCTTCTCAAGCCCCTTCTGACATTGACGGACCTCAGCAGATTGCGGTTCCTTCGGTAAATCTTCTTCATACCCTCTTCGTCCATATCCATACCGGTGGCAGCCGAGACGATTTTCGGATAGTTGTGAATATGATAGGGCGGTTTCAAGGGGAAAGACGAAAGCCCGGCACAGACACCAAGAGCATCGTCGAAATAATGCATCATCTCCTGCCAATCTACAATATCTACCGACATATCAACGGTCGGATAGTACGGATTCGAACGCTCGCCGCGAGGTTCCCAATCAAGGACAATCTGCTTGAATTTATCGTCAGGAACCTGGATCCAATCGCTGATAAATTCCTGTCGTTCTTCCATGGTCATAAATGGCGATTGCGGGAACTGTCCTTCAATCTGGGTAATGTTTATCTTTTCTCCGGTCGCATACATGAGATAATACACAGGGTTTAACATGCCGAGCTTGAGGGGAAGCTGCTCGTGTTTCTTGATGTTGTTGTGGGCGAATGCTTCCGCGCCTTTACCAATTTTCTGCGCCGCCCAGTGTGTACCGTCGGCCAGGATGTCGCCGATGCCTTCGCGGCGTACAATTTTATCGAGAAGCCAGTAAAATTTACCTTCATTGTCAGCGGGACATCCTTCGAAATCAGCGTCGGTCAGTATGCCCGCTTCTTTCAGCTCGAATGCGAATGCCATGATTTGCGGTGTGGAAAATCCGTCAACCCCGTATTCCGTGGCTCGCTGGGCAATCTTAAAACCGAAATCGAGATCATCAACAAAAGCCGCCATCGTATAAGTCAGTTTAGAGAAACATTTCATCATATATGTCGAGAGTCCGGGTACGCTGATTATGGCGCCGCACTTCATGGGGCAGTTGTAACAGCTAATCAGCCGTTTACGAACATTTAGCTGAACCTCTTTCCATCTGTCCTCAATCTGCTTGTTCCAGAAGTCTTTTCTCCGCACACGTGAATTACCCCAGGAAAAATTTTCTGTATGCCATTTTTCATCCACATGAAGCATTTCCTGAGGAGAACCCAATCCTTGCAGGATGGTCATTACGTTCGGTACCGGATTTTCATTACGATATTTTATATAATCCAGCACTTCGTTGCAGAGTTCATAGAATTCAGCAGGTTTTGCAATGTTAACATCCTTTGTTCCACGGACAGCGATTGCTTTGACCCCTTTATCACCCATGACCGCCCCTAAACCCAGGCGGCTTGCGCTTGAGCGGCCTTGTTCGATTGAGGCCGTGAAGACCCTGTTTTCACCCGCAAGGCCGATAGCCAACACCTGAGCGTTGGGCTGGTTTAATTCTTTTCTGATAAGCTCCTGGGTTTCAACGGCTCCCTTTCCACGAAGATGGCTTGCGTCACGGATTTCTACCTTATCGTTGTGTATCCATATATAAACAAGGCTTGGAGATTTACCGCGAAGAATCACCTTGTCGTATCCGGCATATTTCAGTTCTGGCGCCCAGAAACCACCCATCATTGAATATCCCATTAACAGGGTTTGAGGCGAATAGGCGGTGATAATCGTGCGATTTGCTCCGGGAGCAGGCGTACCGCCTAAAAGTCCGGTGCTGAATATGAGCGGAATTTCAGGGGCAAAGGGGTCAGTTTCAGGAGGAACACTATCCCACAATATTTTGCTGTTTGTTCCAAGGCCTCCGAGATGCAACTCTGTCAGTTTTGGGTCTGTTTCTACCCTTTCGATATTTCCTTTGGTTAGATCAATTTCTAAATTATACCCTGTTTCTGAATACCTCATATTTCATCACCTCTGTTTGTCTGGTTGTTCAATTATAGCATATCCTGTTTGTGATTTTGTATCTGCCAGGATTATCATTTATTTCAAACCCAATTAGTGTTATAAATTACCTCCAAAGCGCATATAAAATAACTGGTATTGCAAAGGCTTGTCAAGAAAAATAATGAATTATTTCACAAGCTTTTATAATATTCATAATATTACAATAGTTACAATTAATAACCAATAGCAACTAATAGTTACAAACCAATGAGGCATAATAGGCTGTACGGTTTTACCTTTTAATTTTTCGTGATTGTTATAAAAATGTATTGGGTTTGTCAGTCAAAGTATGCCCTGTTCATACTTGATCTTCCCCGTATGCTCCACACTATATCCGCCCAGAGCTAACATCCTGTCCTTGAATTCAAGAGAGGTCAGAATATTCATAAGCACGTTGAACCTGGCATCTTTTGTGAATTCCTTTGTTACCAGAAGATCATACTCTTCTTCGGCGAGGGGGAAAAAATCAAGAGAAAATGCCTTCGCTACAGAGTAAATGGCAATACCCGCGTCTGCGATGGATTCTCTCACAAGGATACCTACTGCTGTGTGTGAGGCTTCTTCCCTGTCGTATCCACTGATATCTTTTTTGTTAAGGCCTTTCCTAGCAAGCAGTGCGTCGAGAAGAATTCGTGTGCCTGATCCTAACTGGCGGTTGACGAACCGTATTCCCGGTTTTGTCAGATCGGTAATACTCTTCAGACCCTTCGGGTTTCCCTTTGCCACAAGAAGACCTTGGGTCCTTCTGGCGATATGGATCAGTTGCACGGCTGTTTCGGGCAGGTATTTCTTTATGGCAGGTATGTTATATGTCTGTTCTTTTTCATCAAGAATATGTGTTGTGGCAAGGGGCGTGACGCCTTTTTTCAGGGCCGTGATACCGCTTAAACTCCCGACGTGCGTTGAAATGAGATCCGTGTCTTGGTGGCTGCTCTTCAGCAGATCGCGCATGACATCGAGTGAGAGGTCGTGACTGCCGACGATATGGATCCTTCCTTTTATCTCCTCTTCATTGCGGAGCAACTGGCAGGTAACATTCTCCCCTTCGTCGTAACCTTCCACATTCTCAGGGACGATCACAATGCCGTCTGCTTTGGCCATGGAGGAGAACAGGCTTGCCCCCCTTGGCAGGGGAAAGGCATGGTATGTGCCGTTGTTATCAATAAGGTTGACCCTGAGCATTTCTTCAATGCCTATTCGGGAAGGAATCTTATAAGCCGTGGCGCACGATATAGACTTTCCATATTGTTTTGTGCGCATGAGCTTTTCAAAGAGAGGAACTAGAAAGGTAGTAAAAGTCATTGCAGCTGATACAGGATATCCGGGTATTCCAAAGACCGGTTTTTTGTCAATAAGCCCGAACATGGCAGGCTTGCCTGGCATCATGGAGATGCCGTGAAATATAATTGCCCCCAGTTCCTTGATTATATCTTCCGTATAATCCTCTCTTCCTGCGCTGGAGCCAGCGTTAATGAGCACAACGTCGCAGGTTTTGATTGCTTCTCTCACCGAAGCGCGGAGGTCTTCTTTAGTGCGGGTGATGGCTGATATGCTGAATTCGTACCCTGTCTCCTCGGCCATGCATTTGAGGGTATAAGAATTAAAATCGATAAGCCGTGGTGCTCCCTGCGGGTCGAGTTGTTCAGTGAAAATATTAATCAACTCTTTGCCCGTAGGAATGACAGCGATGCGGGGCCTTTTGCGTATGTGTACGTGAGTAATGCCGGCCGATACGAGCATGCCTATATCGAATGCGGTGATACGGTGGTTTATGGGCAGCAGCATATCACCTTCTATGACGTCTTCTCCCACCATGCGTACGCACTGCCAGAGATAAACGGGTTTTCTGATTGTGATATGGTCTTCGTTTTCCTCCACGTCTTCGATCATAATGACCGCATTGGTGTCACGGCGCAGCAGATCACCGGTATTCACCGGGTCGACGAGATTGCGTGACAGATATACAGGGTTGGTAAGGTCAGCCCCAAGCGTCCTCTCAAAGGATACCGCATAGCCGTCCATTGCGGCACATAAAAAGGGTGGATTGGAGATGAGCGCAAAAAGCGGCCTTGTCGTTACTCTTCCCCTGCATTCATATACGGGCAACTCTTCTTCAACATTGATATGCCCTGTGACAGCGAGTATTTTTGACAGTGCTTCTTCCTT
>CAZXVZ010000097.1:0-9941 GCA_964644085.1 uncultured Syntrophus sp.
TCTTGACCGATACCTGTGAACCGGACGAACTGCTTGTTGTCGTTGTGCCTCCTGAAGTGGTGGAAGTTCCCCCTATTGTTCCCGGAGTAGCATAGACATTACTGGTACCTATTTTTTTCAACGCAATGTAATTTATCGTAAATATCTTCGTTTCCACCTTCGGTTTTGATGCGTAAATAGTTTTACCTTCGATCTTATAAGTAAAACCCAGCGGTTCAAGTATGTATTCAAGTGCTTTATCAAGCGTCACATTCTTCAGATCAACCGTCGTCATACCCTGCACGTCAGGCTCGATTACCACATTGTAATCAGCCTGCTTCCCGATTGCCCTGAGAATGTCCTTTACATCAGCTTCCCGCAGCGAGAAAGAGAAAGGTTCTTCCTGTCTTGATACATTAACAGGTTTCTCTTTCTCAAGCTGAAATGAAACCGGACTCGGTATATCGGGTGGTTTAACCGGAGCGGCAGCCTCCTTTACCTGCTCAATATGAGCGCAGGAGGATAACAAACAGAACATCGCAATATAGATACACTTTTTTGTCATTTAGTCTTCTCCGTCGCTTTTGTTTTCGTTTCCTCTTCCCTTGTCACGTCTTCAATGCGCGCGAGAATGAGGACCCTTTTTACCCCATTCCGAATGAGAATAACCCTATCCTTTTCAATTTCAAAGACCTTTTCATAACCAACCATGTCGCCTTTTCTCACGACCTCATGGTCAATAATCGCGACTCTGTCATTTCCTTTCTCAAAAATAGCGAATAATCTGACAGCCGTTGCTGTCTCTTTTCTGTCATCTTCTTTGAACCGTGGCAACAGGAAAGGATTTTTCACCCATGCCCCTTTTGCCTTATCAAAATCCGGCTTCTCAACGGAAGGTGTTATTTCTGGTTGACCGGCTTTTCCGACAGGTTCTGTCGGAGACGCTTTTGCGGGCTGCGCCGATGCCGGTTGCGCCGTCGGTTGCGGTTGCGTCTGCCCCTGCGGCGCCTGTTGTGTCTGTGTTGACACCGGGGGAACAGGCGCCACGGGGCCTGTCGCTTTTTTCTTTCCCGTAAAGAAAAAGATATAACCGGAAAGAAGCAGCACTACAATGCCAAAAATAAGAACAGGCTTACTTACTTTCACTCTTCTCACCCTTGAGCGCTTTGAATTCTATTACAAATTTACCGGTTAACTGAGGATATTCCTTTTCATCGTAACTGATGCGAGCCGCCCGGACACCTTTGAATGCGGCTTTATTTGAAAGATCTTCCAGAAAACGGGCCATGCCGAGGAAATCTCCTTTTAAACCTATCTCAAAGACCGGATTAACTAACCCTGACTTTTGGGAAATATCGAGAGAGTTGTAATAACCGCTCAGACTTCCCACCGCTATTCCCCTGTTTTTCGCCATATTCATAACATTCTTCATGTAATCCGGCACTTTTTCAATGACAGGGGTCTGGCCCATTAATTCACCATAAGAATCCTGCAGTTTTTTTTGCGTAGCTGCTTCATTAACGAAGTTCTTTATTTCTCCCTCTAATGCCTGTCTTTCCTTTTTAACAGCAATCAGATTAGCTTCTTTACTTTTCATGCCTGAATTTATCGGCATATAGACAAGAAAAACCCATACAAGGAAAATAATTAAGGGTAATCCCAACCATAAATAAAGGCTTCTAAAGTTCATGTTTCACGCACCTTGCGACAATAACAAATTCTATGACCGGTTTTCCTTTGATCCTGTTGTTTTCTTTTCCGACTATTTCGACGTGATCGATAAAGCCGGACTGTTTCAAAGACAAAACAAGATTAAACATATTCAATTCAAGAGTTTCGGGCTCTCCTGAAACATACCCTTTAAGAGTAAAGGGGTAATGATTCCCGTCAAGCACTTTCTTCAACAATTCCGGGACAGACGTTGATGGCGGTCCCTGAACGGGCTGCCCTGATGAAGGAACGGTCTGGGTTTTCTGCGCTGACAAAGGTTGAATGTCCGGCTGGATATCGCTGCCGAATTCGATGGACTTCAAATAAACATCATTGGGAATGCGTAACGAGAGATATTTCAGGAGTGTTATGAAGGTCACATCTTTCTTCCGGATCTCATCTTTGATGAAAGCGACATCAGACATATTGAGCGCTGTTGTCGTTTTCTTTCCCATCGCGCTGAAACCCTGTTTGATAACTTCGATGGTCTTCTGTTCCATTCTTATCCCACCATCGGTATTTCTCAACGCGCTCAACATGCCAAGTGTGAGCAGGAATAGAATTCCCGCAAAGACAAATGTCCCAATTGATATATATCTTTTGTAAGTCCGCTCATGTTCCTTTCTTTTTGCGTCTTCCGGCAACAGGTTTGGAAGCGCCTCGGAATGCATGCACAACGTGTGTGCCGGAATATATTTATCCTCAATACCATTAATGGCTTCGAGATAATTGACCTCTTCAACAAGGGCTTCTTCAAGCTTTTCAAAAAATCTTGGTATTTTCGCACCTCTTCCTGCAAGATAAACGCTCGTAACCGGCTTATCGGGATACTTTTCATTATAAAAAATGAATGTCCTCTGAATCTCGCCGGCAAGTCGTCCGAGAGGGATTTTTAAAATATCCGTCAGTTCATCGTCAAAACCTTTTTCACGTTTATAGTGTTCTGCCTGATCAAACGTAAGACCGGGCTCGCTCATGAGAACATCTGAAAAACTCTCGGATGCTGTAAGAACCTCCCTGGCAAGCATCAGTTTTCTTGCCCTCGCAATGTAAAGACCGGTTCGTTTTCCCCCTATGTCAATAACAGCAATTGATCTGTCACCCACTTCACCCAGAGCGTATACATAGCTAAAAGCAACATCGGTAAAAAGGACAATCTGTTGAAACCCCGCGCGATGAAAAGTTGACAAGACACGTTCAATAAAGCCTTTTTGCGTTCCTACGAAAAGCACTTCGTCTTTCTTAATGCCTTTTTCCTCAATCTGGCCTATCGTCAGATGTTCATAGACCATATCATCCAGTGACATTGACAGGGTTTTTGCCGATGTCCAGTTGATCGCTTCTTTTTGTTCTTTTTTTGGAAGGACAGGGATAGTGAATGTCTTTTTGATAATATCCGGCGAGGACATTCCGATGGCCACTTCGAGGTCGGGTCCTTCTTTACTCCTTATATCAGCAAGGATTAGCTCGAGGTCTTCAAATCCACCCTTGTAGGGATAGTCTCCCTGAGACACAACGATACTCTTCCCTGTTGTACCTTTGCATCTTACGTATTTAACGCTGACTGTGCCTATGTCGATCCCTAAGATATCCAATGCCAATCCTTTACACGGAATTACCAATAAACAAGAAAGCCCCGGAAATAAAAATGTGAAGTTCTCCTTTATTAGATTCTAACATAAATTTAAATGGTTGTAACAAATTATGAAAGTATGTATTTAAGATTCGTATATATCTACGGAAAAATCCCATGATAATAATTATTTTATATGGGTTTCATAAAAATAGTCAATAATAAAATGGTATTACGGAATTAATGTTAAACAAACGGTTCAAGGCACAGGGTTAAAGGCTGGGCTAGAACTAATTCAAAGCCTTAAGTTTATCGTAATCAAAAAATAATATCTAAGAACAAGTAAAACTCTATGTTCAGGGTACCGAAAATCTTATTATTGAGCTATCACTTACCCCATCATCCACGGTGTTAAACGTTATAGTATAAAAGCCGTTTAACAGGTTCCCGGACTCATTAAAACGGAAGAAAAACCATCTAATAGAATAAGGGGGCATAGTAACATTCAAGAAGTTGAGCGGAAGGGTGCTGGGCCCGTTGTCCGGTATTTCGATACAGTTGTGAGGAAAAACATGCCTGCATGGAAGCTCGCCAGGGGGCGCCGGGTACGCTGAACAGAAACTGGGATATGAAGAATAAGAATAAATAAGTGTTCCACCAGGGATATTATTATTACGAAAATATATCTCTCGGAGTTCTTTAGTAAAGTTGTTGCTAAAATCTCCCGTAACCTGTATTGATGATATAGTAATATCAGTCGTGGTATTACCATCATAAAGGTGCATTACCGGGACAATCAAATAATTGCCGTTGATGGATGGTCTGCTATTTGGCACCAGATTCAATCTTCCCAAACCAATCGATGTAGGTGAGGCATATGCCAAATATTTTTTCAATTTTACCAATCTTTCGGTTTGGCCATAAACTCCAACCGAATATAATATCTTGTTATTTATACTATCATCGGGATTTGCTGTATTTAAATAGTAACTTAAGTAAAACCTGCCATTCCCAAAATCAACTCGATTCCATTGTGTTGTATTCAGATTAGTTGTGTCAGGCAGAGACGATACGACAGGTACTTCAGGATACGCTGCTGGATTATGAAAAAAATCATTCTGATTAGTGCCTGTTGTATCAATATGATCTCCTACATACCGTATTGCATATTCAACTCCAGCATTGGCGATATTTAAAGCCCGATATGAATCGGTCTGATATATAACACTTTTTTGTTTGGTCCCCATCAGTGAAACGAAACTGACGCCGAGGATTGCTATCAACGTCATAGCAACAATCAGCACAACAAGCGAAACACCTTTATTATTGGATAACATCTTCATAATCACCGTTAAAACTCCTGCCGGCATATGGGTTGGAATTTGGATTATAATTTTTAGAAGATATTCTTGTCGTAATAGTTACTGTCCTTGCAAGTTCATCGGCAGGTGTGCCTGTTTCCTCAATGGGGATGTTTGGGTCATACAACGATAAAGTAATTTGCATTACACCATTCGGGTTCGCACCCGAACAACTTACAAAAAGAGGATTTACAATACAGTTTTCAGGATCTATTCTAAGCCGTACAGTATTACTACCAATAATACGGGGTATCCCGCCACTACGGCGTATTAAATCATTATTTGTAATATCACGTAAAAAAATAACTTGCGATGTCGTTGGATCCATTATTGTTCCATGCGCTTTATCAAAAATATTCACAATTGAATTATCTGTACCGGGATTATAAATATACACCACTTGAGCGTCTCGCACTTCCCTTGATATTCTTTCCATAATATATGAGGCTTCCTGATATATCATTCTTTGTTTGTTTCCTATTGCATAGGTCTTGACTGCAAATTCAATAAAGGAAAAAGTAAAAACAGAAAGAACTCCTAAAACAACAATGACGGTGATTATTTCAATTAGAGTAAATCCCTTATTAGATCTTAATCGTTGAGCGCAACTCATGATTTTGGCCTTTTTGTGACTATCGTTGATACATCGTACGCTGAACCATCAGGCATTTTAATTTCAACTTCAATTCTTTTGTAATAAGGGTAATCTATAAGGCTGCTGTTGTGAATGTCAGAACAGGCCAGATTAATTTCGCTCGAACCGGTATTGCAGATAATCCATTTCCACTGATAACTAGGATTATCCGGGATCGAGTTGTACGGTTGATTAACGATTGATATACCATCAAATGCGTTGCTTGTGATTTCTTCAACTTTCTGTTCCGCAAAGAAACGCGCCTTTACATAATAGTCCGGTGTTGAAAAATGCCGCATCGCGCTCGTGAAGGCGACAAAAGATGCGGGCAATATGATGGCTCCAACAACAATAAATATAATGAGCTCTATAAGCGTGAAACCCCTGCTGACCATTTTTTTCATTGTACTTTTCCCGTGATAGCGAGGACTGTAATCGTTGTATTCGGGCTTGTACCCCTTCCAAGATCAATTGTTCCATCAAGACTTGAGCTGAATGTCGGTTCTCCTAAGGTATTGAACGCAAGGATATTGCTGCCATTAAAGTTTGCGTTTCTTATGATCACATCATCGGGCAGATTTTTCTGTTCAATAACATTTGTCACGTCCCGTATGGTGTAAGAACTTGTTCCAACAGAAAATAATATATTCTGTTGGCTTCCTATTCCCATCGCCCGCATCTGAACATACTGAATATCGGCGATTAACTGATCAGATGCTATAACCGATCTGTCTTGATCAGTTACCCGAAAGCTTACAATAGCTGTGCTGACAAGAACCCCAAGGATGATAATGACCATAATAAGTTCCACGGCAGTGAAACCGGATGGAGAGCATTTAATGTCCAACGATAGTCTTCTCAGGAAGCAATTTAAGATATGGCGCCTTTGACTGTTCTGTTGCCTACCATGAGGTTTGAGAGCTATGTAATCCCTGAATGTGTATTTATGATTCACGGCTTCCAAACCTTCTGACTTCAAACCTTTTTTGTGATTATCGAAATACATTATACTTGAGGATCGTGAAAAAAGCTTTAACTCCATCGCGCCAGGTAAGTTTTTTCCCCTCTCCATAATCTCTTCCGTAATAGGATATGGGAATTTCATATATCCTGCATCGCTTTTTCGCGATCTTTGCGGTAATTTCCGGTTCAAATCCAAATCTGTTCGACTCTATAGTGATGCCATCCAGGACTTCCCGCTTAAACACCTTATAACCGGTCTCCATGTCGGTAAGGTTCAGGTTGGTAAACATATTCGAGAGTAATGTAACCATGAAATTTCCCATATAATGCCAGAAATAAAAGACTCTATGGGGGCCGCCGAGAAACCGGGAACCATACACAACATCAGCTTTCCCTTCGAGGATCGGCTCGAGCAGTCTCGGATACTCTTTCGGGTCATACTCAAGATCCGCATCTTGTATGATAACAATATCACCTTTTGCCCGGTCAATACCTTTTCTGAGAGCAGCTCCCTTCCCCTGGTTCTTCTCGTGAAAAATCGTTTTTATTGTATCATTTTTTAATTCCTTGAGATATTCCCGTGTCCCATCTTTGGAACAATCATCAATAATAATAATTTCCTTTTCATACGGGGTCTCTATGACTTTTTTTATAGTAGTATCAATGAAATTAATCTCGTTATAAGCTGGAATAATAATAGATAAAAGCAATTTCCCTCCTTGTGTTGTTTAATTATACCAAGACAATTCGCTATTGCAATAAAAAAGCTGAAAATCAAGCAAACGTCCACAAACCGAGAGGAGCTTCGATCGCTTTACTATCGGGGGGACGATGTGAACCTGCCAGTTAATTCTTGCATGTAAAGGGAGACTCCGCGTCCCCGGCCCCTAGATCCAGCTGCCCTTTGCATCTATCTGCCTCAGAAAAATAAACAATCATCTGCGCAAATAGGTTTTTGTCTCAGCAGGCCTTTCTGCCAGTACCAGAGGAGAGCCTCACGCAAACCCTCTTCCAAAGGAGTATATTCAACACCGAGTTCCTTTGCCGCCTTGGAGCCGTCAACCTGAAAACCATGCGATGCCAGTCGAAAGGTCTCCCGGGAAAGCACAGGTGGATTTTTTGTGAAACGGGAAACGATCTCTCCAAATGAAGCGACCGCACCGGCGAGGAAAGCGGGAACTGTTGGTGGAGTCTTGGCACCGGAAAGTTTACACAGTACATCGACCCATTGTTTCAACGTTACCCGGCACCCGCAGAGAATGTACCGCTCCCCGATCCGACCTTTCTGTGCTGCCAGCACGTGACCTGCTGCCACGTCGTTCACATAGACAAGACTATTTGATCCGGCAAATATCCCGGACATGCGACCGTTGACGAGATCAATGATTGCCCGCCCTGAAGGTTTCAGGTCTCCCGGTCCGTACACACTTGCGGGATTTACTATAACTATGGGCAATCCGCGGTCAGCATAGGAAAGCGCTATCTGCTCTGCCTCGAACTTTGCCCGTTCGTATGTGGACAAGAAATAGCCTCGATGCGCTGTATCCTCCGTGCCAACTTCATTTTTGCGTTCACCTATTGTCACGGCCGTGCTCGTGTAGATGACCTTGCCGGTATTCGCTTTGAGGGCCGCTTCCAGCATGTTCCGTGTCCCTTCACACTGTGTTTGCATCAGTACCCGTTCGTTGAGCCCCCACAAATCATAGAGTGCGGCCGCGTGGTAGAGCGTGTCGCATCCTCGCAGTGCTGCCTCGACACTTTCTTTATCGAGAACATCACCGTAGACAATTTCAACACCATGAGTTGCAAGATGTTCAGTTTTGCTTGTCCGACGGGCAAGAACGCGAACTTTGTCGCCCCGTTTAACCAACTCCCAAACTATCGCGCCGCCGACAAAACCGGTTCCCCCTGTCACGAGACTCTTCACCTTGTTTCCTCTCTTTGTTTCAGCAATGGTGAACCTCACTCGGTATGTATGAGGATATCATAAGTTCGCGTGGCAACGCTTCCCGCAGTCAGGCATCTCGGAATTGCCTCTCAATCCACGTAGTTTACAGTGCCTCTCTTACTACGATCAACAGGGCTGAACTTGTTCTCAGCGGCGGCATAACCCACGATGACGGCACAATGGACAGTATAACCTTCCGGGACACCTGCTTTTTGAGCCAAATCATGGTTGGCGTCACCGTTGAGGGCTCTGGTGGGGGACATGAGAAAGCATGATCCGAGACCCAATCCGGTCGCCTCAAGCAACATGTTTTCTGCGGCAAGAGCTGTATTGGCAGCACCCAAAGGGGCATCTGCAGGCGCGGAGAGGAGGACCAGAACCGGTGCGCCATATATCGGTTCATATCCCGGCAGGGATGCTCGTCTCCGAACAAATTCGTTCTCCGAGTGGAGCATGGCATCTTTTGCCCGGTTGTTAATCCTTTGTTTCAATCCTGCGTTTTGGATTACTGATATCTGAATAGGACCAGCATTGGGAGCCCATTGACCTGCTTCGATAATCTTTTTCAAAACATCTGCAGGTACCGGCTTGTTCTCGTAAGCCCTCACACTTTTTCTGTTTACTATTGCCTTGGAAATATCCATTGTCAGCCCTCCTTCTCCTGAGAGTATTGGCTGACTTAATTATACCACTTAGTCCGGTAAAATTTGCAGGCATTATAAGACCAATCATCGATAGTCTCAGATAACCATGGATTTACTTCTGAGGGCTGGGTATGACTGCTGCTCCAAGCAGTCCATATGGACGCACAGAATGATCCTGGACAACAAACAATGAATTATGCCACAGGGCAAAGATAGCGGGAATAGAACAGTGACAATACCTGTACAGTCTGCCAATCTGAACTCGTTACAATATACACAAGGAAGAGAAGGTCTCAAATTGTTCTCTTGCGCCTGCGAGTCAAGCATCGGGCATACCATGAATAATTGTAAGTTACGGAAAAAAGCATCATCTTTTAAGTGCAAATTAAGCCTGTTGATCCAAAAAAACAACAAGGAGCCGGCCTTGAGAGACTGGCTCCCCATTTTAAGATCATCACCTACGATACTGATAACGAAATATCGTCTTTTTAATCACCCCATTCCCGCCAGAGCATGTCTGTCTGTTTTTCCCAATTTGATCGAAATTCTTCCGTAAAGATGGTGTAAGGTTTTTTATGAAGTTTTTTCCATTCTGTTTGGTAAGGGATTTGCGGAATACCTTTTTTTCCGCTCTCATAGACTGGTCCTCTCTGACCAGCGGGGAAAAGGAGATGGCTTAGAATGACATTCATGACGCTCCCTCCTTGTGCCGATAATAAGTAGACCCGGCCATATTGCCACAGGTTTTACAGCTTATGTGTCGATTGGTTTTTGGTTCCCCATAGGTAGTGACCCTGCTCCGTTAATAACCCCCCTCAAAACATAAGGAAACCCGCCGTTTCAGTTTCAGTCCAAGGGGGCTATCCGTATTGGTAACTGTCACGAAACGACGGGTTCAAAAGCGCTCACGTTACAAATAGACCATCATGGAACAGTTACTTCTTTTTTTTTAGCGTATTCGCCGTCAACCTAATATAGTGAGTATATAAGATATTGTGTGTTTTACAATATCAATAAAACACCAACAGAGTATCAATAAAATGTTGATACTAAGACAGAGATTTGAGGTAGGTTTGCAGGTTGGTCTTCGTCTTATTGAGGCCAAGTTTCTTTCGTATCAGGTATCTTT
>CAZXVZ010000098.1:0-9902 GCA_964644085.1 uncultured Syntrophus sp.
TGGGTATGTTGGTTGCCCCCGACTGAAATTGGTTCCAGAAATCAACAACACCAGGAGAAAGATATCCCCATATAACACCGACAAACATGGCAAGGAATATCCACAGGGTCAAAAAACGGTCAAGAAAGGAAAGTTTTCGGACAGTATCGTTCATTCTCACACCCTTCCGCAGCACCCGGTTGCCATGTCTGAGAATTCTTCAGGCCTCGACGCGATGAAGGTTTCCAGACGTTGCCTATCGTCAGCTATTTCTTCTTCTTTTACCCGTTCAGCGATAGAAAGAAAAAGAAACCGTTTAAAGAGGTCTGATTCATTGAGGCGGTAGTGCATCCATTTTCCCTCGCGCCTGTCTTTTACGAGCCCCGAATCCTTGAGAACCTTCAAATGAAAAGAAATCTTCGACTGAGACATATTGACAGCGGCTACTATATGACACACGCAGAGTTCACCATTCTCAAGAAGTTTCACAATCCTCAGCCGTGTCTCATCGGATAACGCCTTGAATATTGATAAAAGTTCTTTCATCTCAGCCTCCTATAATATTAATCATATTAGATATATATATTTATTATATAGCCTAATGTCAATAACATTATTATTTATAATTTAATAATTTTTGATATGATAGACTTGACATATGGCGTCACAGGGTTTATGATACCTGATATGGAACTTCTGCCTGTTCAACCTGTTGCTCTCAGTGCTGTACCCTGCTGAGGCCCTTCAGAGAAGCGGGGTCCGGTGAGACCTCCTCGTCTTGATCAACCCTTTGTCACGGGCACTATTATAACCGCTGCCGGCGCTGTCCCCAGGGTATCGAATATTTTTAGCAGTGCCGACCGCATGGGTGCCTTTAAGGTACGGTGGGGAATCGGGCGAATGACCTACAGGGTTGACGCAGGTCTTTACGCCATAGGTGAGCCAACCGCGGAATCACCGGTCTTTGTAACCGCCAACTACAAGCTGACATTCGACATGCTCCGAAGGTCTATAGCCTCAATGGACGGGTGGATTCTTGTGTTAGACACACTTGGTATTAACGTATGGTGTGCCGCCGGAAAGGGAACCTTCGGAACCGATGAACTGGTGGAGCGTGTTGAAGAAAGCCGTCTTGCAGACATTATAACCCACAGAAAACTCATTCTTCCTCAACTCGGCGCTCCCGGTATTGCCGGCCATGAGGTAAAAAAACGCTCCGGCTTCCAGGTAATTTATGGGCCTGTTAGGGCAGAAGATATACCCGAATTCCTTAAACAGGGCCTCAAGGCCGAAGTGAGAATGAGAACAAAAAACTTTGGATTTACAGAAAGGATGGCACTTGTCCCAATGGAACTTATACCGGCTATGAGAATTGGATTGCCTGCTGCCGCCGTGCTCTTTGTCCTCTCATTCCTTTTTTCAGGGCTCTCCTTATCAAAGGCAGTCGACTTCTTCGCGATCCCCGCCGTGGCGATTGGAGCTTCTATTTTTGCCGGTGCCGTGCTCTCTCCTCTTTTACTTCCGTGGCTTCCAGGCAGGGCATTTTCTATAAAAGGATTTGTGACAGGGATTCTATCGGCTCTTTTGGTCATTTTCTTGTTTCAGAGTTCAGGAGTACTGAACACAGTTATTCTTCTTATCTCAATCCCTGCTATGGCTGCTTATCTCGCGATGAATTTTACAGGGTCTTCCACGTTCACTTCCATGTCCGGTGTGAAAAAGGAGATGCGCTTCGCTCTTCCTCTTGAGATCTGTGGAGCCTCAGTGAGCCTCCTTTTGTGGATTATCTTTGTTGTGGTAGGTTAGAGATGCAGATGAGAAACATGATTTATCTCAAAAATGTCGTTACCCTTTCCCACAAACAGGAGCTGTGTAACGGCTGCGGGATATGCCTTACCGTCTGTCCGCGACAAGTGTTTCAACGTTTTAACGGAAAGGTGGAAATCGCAGTGCGTGATGCCTGCATCGAATGCGGAGCCTGCCAGCGGAATTGTCCGCAGGGAGCAGTGACTGTCAAAGCAGGGGTCGGCTGTGCGTCAGCACTCATCAACCAGATGCTCGGTAGAAATAAAGTCTGTTGTGATGTTTGCAGTTAAATACCAATAATCTCTATACACGCATTTGTATCGCCGGTTTCGCAACGCAACATGAACCCAAGTACATCAGAAAAACCATCATTGCAAACACAGACAGTTCTGCGGTAAGATAGAAAAAGCAATTATTGCGATATTTATTACTTAAGGAGAAATATGCAATACATCATAGCGCTGCTGCTTATCGGTTTCGTCATTCTCTTCCACGAATTCGGCCACTTCATAGCCGCCCGCATTGTCGGCGTACCCATTAGAATTTTCTCTATCGGCTTCGGTCCTAAACTATGGGCCGTGAAGAAAAGAGAAACCGAGTATCGCATCGCCATGATTCCCCTTGGCGGATACGTCATGCCTGACGTCGAAGATGACAAGCAGTTCCTCGCCCTGCCTCTTAAGAAAAGAATCGCCATGACGGCCGGCGGCCCGCTGGCAAGTATCTTGCTTCCCCTCTTCTGCTTCGCACTCGTCAATTGTATCTCAACAGGTTTCAGCATGAACAGTCTTTTCATAAAACCCATCCATCAGACATTCTCCATCTTTTCCAATATGATTGTCGCTTTTCTGGGCATCTTTTCCCATCACAGCCAGCTCTCCGGTATCATCGGCATCGTAAGCCAGGGCGGGCATTTTATCGGCATGAGCTTCCTAAAAGCCCTTCAGTTCATTGGCCTCATCAGTCTCAACCTCGCCGTATTGAACCTCATCCCTCTTCCTGTTCTCGACGGCGGTAAGATATTTCTCTTTCTTATGGAAGGTATCCATCCGAAATTCTCAAGACTCCATTATCCCCTTGCCATCGCAGGATGGATTTTTGTCATGGGAATCATGCTCTACGCTACCGTTATTGATGTTGTGAGGCTTGTGTAGTCAGGCTCTAACCGTAACCGAGTTCCCGCAATCTTTCTTCCGTCATACCGATAAAATGCGCAACTTCGTGGACAACAGTGACCTCAATCTCCTCCTCCAGTTCCTCCAGTGTTTCGCACATCGCTTCAAGTGGCTTTTGAAAGAGATAAATCAAATCGGGATATAAAGGTGGGGATGTAACCGAGCGTTCTATTAACGGGACCCCCTGGAACAGCCCGAGGAGCGGTTCACCGGGGTCCAGGCCAATCTCCTGTATCATACGTCTTGATGGATATTTTTGCACTGTTATAACAATATTATTCAGATACTGACGGATTTCTTGAGGTATCCGCGCAACAGCTTTCTTCACTATTTCGTCGAAATCCCGCTCACTGAGTTTTATTCGCGCCATACTCTTCGGGTCATTTTACATCGATTAATAAAACATTCACATACTTATCTGGGCAATTCGATTCTACAAGACAGGGACAGCCGCGCAAAAGGTTTTTTTGCTCGGTCCCCAAAAAGAATTGCACTATTAGTGACAACACACTCCGGGGCTCCCTATCTAAAGAGTGCTCCAAATGGGTGTTCCTCGACCAATGATAAATCATAAAATTAGGTTAATTTTCAATAGGAAATGACGATACATTAATATATGGTTTTCGGGCGTGTTGGATTTTCAGAGAATCTTGTGAAAATAGATCATTGAATAGAAAGCATGCCGGCACCAAAACACTTTTTTGCTGACTTGTATGAGAAATGATGCTTTTTTGAAGTATTTCCCGCGGTAAAAATTGCCATAATCCTTAGGTGCATTGTGAGGAGGATTACGTATGCCGAGTAATTTATTGAAACGGATATTGAACTTGAAGTTAAAAGAGAAACTTCTCTTCATTCCTGTCATTGCAATTACATTTTTCGCGATTTTTATGACTATCTCAAACATGGGGATCAGAGCACAAAAAGTGATAATCTCTGATATTTACAATAACCGTTTCGGTCTGTATCAGAGGGTCTCGACAATGATGAACGAGACGCTTGAGGTCTACGCGAATACCTATAAATTAATCGGCATGGCAACCACGGGAATCGAGGTAGCGACAATCAATTCGACAGGGAAAGAACAACTTGACAAAATATCAAAAATAACCGAACAAGCGGATGATATATTGCGGAAAAATAAATTACTCACGGATGAAGAAAAACAATTATTCATGGAGGCAAAAACTGCCCTTTCAGGTTATAAAAAAGAAATTCAAAACGTTATCGATACCGTGGGCAGTGATGTTAACACGGCCGTTGTGCATATGGCAACAGCAGATGATAAATACAAGACACTCAACAGGGCAATGCGGGGCCTAATTCAGCTTGAGAACAGATTGAGTAAGGAAAAATATGATTATTCGGCAAGAAGTGCGAATCGGGTTATTTGGTTATCAATAGGCGTAAGCGTTACAGGCGCAATACTTTTATTTATCGCGAGCATCATGATCAGCAGGCTTATCCTGACCCCAATTAAAAAAACAAAAAACACCATAAGCGAGATATCCGGCGGTAATCTCACGAAACGCCTGGAGAATATTTCTTCTGACGAGATTGGCAAGATGAGTGAAGACATCAATAGATTTGTTGATGTACTCCGCGCCGCGATAATGGAGGTGGCAAAAAGCAGCAGTGAAATATCACATTCAGCTCAAATGCTCGATAATATTACAAAGAACATGCGCACCGGTATTGATCAGGCGGCAGCGCAGATAAACTCTGTTGCCATATCGAGCGAAGAGATGTCTTCTACTTCCTTAGAGATTGCCCGTAATTGCGCATCCGCGGCAAAGGTTTCCGAAACAGCTCATGAGATATCTATCTCCGGAGGGAATATCATCCGGGAGACTATAGAAGTAATGGATCGTATCAGTGAAGCTGTAAAGGAATCATCGATAACCATAGAGGAATTGGGAATAAAATCCGATCAGATAGGTAATGTGATTAATCTTATTAATGATATCGCAGACCAGACAAATCTCCTCGCGCTAAATGCGGCAATAGAAGCGGCGCGGGCAGGTGAGCACGGGAGAGGGTTCGCAGTTGTCGCTGACGAAGTACGAAAACTAGCCGAAAAAACTACAAACGCCACAAAAGGAATCAGCGAAACTATAAAAGCGATGCAGGAAGGGTCGAGAAATGCGGTAAGTGTTATGGAAAAGGGTGTAAAAGAAGTGAGACTTGGCGCCGAAGAGGCAAGAAAATCGGGCCAAGCCCTGAATGACATATTAAAACAGGTTGGGACCGTTACGGCTGACGTGGGTCAGATTGCCGTCGCAGCTGATCAGCAGAACGCTACGACTAATGAAATAGCTCAGAATATCCAGAAAATATCACACATCATTAATGAGACCGTGACCGGTATCGGCAATAACGCAAAAGCGGCATCACATCTGTCTGATCTTTCAATTAACCTGCAAAGGATGGTCGGCAGGTTTAAACTCGTGACAGAAGCGGAGGTACAGATGCTGGTCGAAGATGCATGCGACTATGTGAGAGCCTTCGGACGAGAAAAAGCCCTCGCGGAATTTAACAACCCGACGGGAGAATTCGTAAGAGGTGAGCTTTACCCTTTCGTACAGGATCTGAAAGGCACTATGCTCGCCCATCCTTTTTTTCCAGAGTTAATAAATAAAAACAATTACAACATGCAAGACCCAAAGGGAAAGTTTCACGTAAGAGAGATGACAGATATTGCGAATACAAAAGGTGAGGGCTGGATAGAACATCATTGGAAAAATCCCATGACTAAAACAATACAACAAAAAAGAACATTTATAAAAAGAGTAGATGATTTTTTTATCGGCTGTGGTATTTTTAAAGATAATGAAAAAGCTATGGTGGAACAGGCTATTGCCTTTCTTATCGCCAACGGTAAGGAGAAGGCATTCGCCGAATTCACGGATCAAAAAGGCCAGTTTTCCAAAGGTGAGTTCTATATCTTTGCTATTGATTTTAAAGGGTTGACACTCGCTCATGGGGGAAATCCCGCCCTCGTCGGTAAAGCGATGAGCGATCTAACGGACACAAACGGAAAATATTTCATCAGAGATATGATCAAAGGAGCAAAAACTAAGGGTAGCGGCTGGTCTGATTACAAGTGGTCCAATCCCGTAACAGGTAAGATTGAAGATAAATCATCGTATTACATGAGATACGAAGATATAATCCTGGGATGCGGAACCTATAAGTAAACAGCAGCAAAGATTTACCTGGGATTGATACCATTTTTCCGAGAGGGGTTTATTATATCCAGACCGTTGAGCACAAGCCTAAGAGCAGAATCAGCTATCCTGTCGACACTTTCCTTCCGGTCATAGTCAAACCAGTACGTCACCCACGTTATCATGCCCAGAACAAAAAGCGCTGCCCATGAAGGCTTGACATCAGCGCGCATAGTACCTGTTGTCTTGAGTTCTGATATGGTATCCCGAAGAATCTCGTAATGTCGTTTCCATTCTTCTTTCACTTCCCGGAAATATCTGTCCTTTGTGGTGAGCGTGTCATGAATAAGGACCCTTAATTCAGGGTGGCTGCAGATGGTTTTGGTGTGAGTTTGCACCATGTAGATCAGCCGTTCGAGCGGGTCCTCCCTGGTAAGTGCTTCAGCGATATATGGTTTCAGGTCCCGTTCTATGCCCTCCATATGAACAGCCCGGAGGAGGTTGCTCTTACTCCCGAAATAATGGTACAGGGTTGGTCTTGTCACTTTTGCCGCCGCACAGACATCGGTTGTCGACGTAAGTCCGCCCTTTTTGAGAAGAAGCCGTGTCGTTGTCTGTATAATCTTATCTTTTTTTTTCTGTGAAGCTTTTATTCTCTTCATTGATACCGTTTTCCTGACCGCAAGCGCCCTCTGGATAAGAAAGATATAGCAGTCGTTAATCTTATTGTCAATACTCTTTCATGCAAAAGTCCGTATAATCCTATGTATATGTAATTGTCAAGCTATGATATACAATAGATTATAGTTGACAACCCTGTAAAGATAATTTATAGATATTGCACTATAGTGTACAGACTTGTATATATAATTACATGATCTGAGTGAATAAGAAAGGAGTCGATTATGGCCATTTTCTACCGGAGACTACCGCAGTTCGACTATATTGCTCCGAAAACGCTCGATGATGCATTGAAGGCCCTTAACACGCATAAGGAATCTTCAAGGCTCCTTGCCGGAGGCACCGATTTCATCCCGCAGGTGAAAAAGAGGGAAATCAAAGCACCCGCATACGTCATTGATCTCAAAGGCATAGAGGGGCTGAATAAGATTTCATACGACGCCGAAGGTTTGCATATCGGTCCTCTGGTGACAATCAACTCTATCGCACAATCCGCAAAGGTGAGGCAACACTATCCGATCCTTGTTCAGACCGCATTGAACATGGCCTCACCTCAGGTTCGCAACAGAGGGACCTTCGCAGGCAATATATGTAGCGCCGTTCCTTCAGCGGACAGCGCGCCGCCGCTTCTTGCCTTAGGCGCTTCAGTGAAAATCGGAAACACCAGAACAGAAAGAATAGTCCCCATGGAGAACTTTTTCCTGGGACCCCGGAGTACGGTTCTGAAACCCAACGAGATACTTCTTGAAATAACTATACCTAAGCCCTCGACAGGTAGTCAGGGTATTTACCTTAAGCTGTCGCCTCGCCATTCCATGGACCTCGCTGTCGTGGGCGTTGCCGCAGTCGGGGTATGCAAGAATGGCATATGCAAGGATATCAAAATGGCACTCGGCGCCGTAGCACCGACGCCAATGCGAGCGCTAATTGCGGAATCTGTGCTTCAAGGTAAGACCATTACACCGGGACTGATCAACGAGGTGGCGAAGCGAGCCGCCACAGAGTGCAACCCCATAGATGATCACAGGGCGTCCAAAGAATACCGGCGCGATATGGTATATGTTCTGACAAAACGTGCGCTAAACCAGATCCTATTGCCGCAGGAGGTATGAAATATGAAAGAAATAATGCTAAACGTCAATAATAACAAATATACGCTCAAGGTCAAACCTTCAGCAACGCTTCTTGATGTCATCAGGGAAGACCTGGGGTTAACGGGAGCAAAAGAAGGCTGCGGTGAAGGGGAATGCGGGGCCTGCACAGTCATTATGGATGGCCTGGCTGTTAACGCATGCCTTATCCTGGCCGTGGAAGCAAACGGCAAGCACGTCACTACCATCGAGGGCCTCTCAGATGGCGACAAACTACACCCAATACAACAAGCCTTTGTCGATGTCGGCGGTCTCCAGTGCGGGTTCTGCACGCCGGGTATGATATTATCAACGAAAGCGCTTCTCGATAAAAACCAAAACCCGACCGACGAAGAAATTCGGAAAGGTCTGGAAGGTAATTTCTGCCGCTGTACAGGCTACACCAAAATCATACAGTCGGTAAAAGCAGCCGTTCAGACGTCAAATAAGGGGAGGTAGTGGCAATGAAAGAATATTCAGTTATCGGCAAAAGACTACCAAGGATTGACGCCAAAGAAAAAGTCATGGGTCAGGCAAAGTATGCCGCCGACTATTCCCTTCCGGGTATGCTCTGGTGCAAGGTACTGAGAGCTCCTTTCCCTCATGCACGGATTCTCAATATTGACACAAGGAAAGCTGAACGGCTGCCCGGTGTAAAGGCTGTCATAACAGGAAAGGACTTCGGCGGCTGGACCTGGGGTTTCATGGCCACGACGCGCGACGAACCGCCCCTCGCCGTAGACAAGGTGCGATTTCTCTACGAGGGTGTTGCCGGTGTTGCCGCCATAGACGAAGATACCGCGGAAGAAGCATGTAGTCTAATCAAGGTAGACTATGAGGAACTCCCCGGCGTTTTCGATCCCGAAGAAGCAATGAAAAAAGGTGCCCCGGTCATCCATGACTACAGGCCTGACAATATTAGCGTTGAATACCACTGGAATTTTGGCGATATCGAAAAGGCCTTTGCGGAGTCTTACCTTGTCCGTGAGGACAAGTTTGCAAACGGGAAAGTCCTCACCGGCTTCCTGGAACCTCCTTCTTCCCTTGCCTATTACGATCCGGCAGGATACATAACTGTCTGGGCCGCGAAACAAAGCCCTTATTTCCATTACCGTCATCTCGCCGCCTGTTTCGGTCTGCCTTTGTCCAAAATACGCGTCGTCCAGCCTTTTATCGGCGGGGGTTTTGGTGGTACCAAGAACGATTCCGTTGCCGGCGATTTCTGCGCAGTAATGCTTTCCAAGAAAACAGGGAAGCCAGTCAAGTTTGTTTATACGATGAGCGAAGTGCTCACAACCTGCCGCAGAAGACATAACATGATTATTTACAACAAAATGGGCATGACCAGGGAGGGCATACTAACCGCCATAGAGAGCCGTGTCATCGGGAACGGCGGCGCTTACACGGCCATCGGGCCATTAACCATGTTCCTCACGGGCTATGCGACCACTCTTCCCTACAAACTTACCAACTATAAATATGACTGCTGGCGGGTCTTCACAAATAACCCTGTGTCTGCGGCCATGCGCGGCCACGGATTTATTCACACGCGGTGGGCCTGCGATGTACAGATGGAGATGATGGCCGAGGAGTTAGGTATCCATCCTGTTGATATGAGAATGCGCAATGCCATCGACAATCCAAAACCGGGGGAAGTCTACAGGACCGTCAACGGTATCTATTTCAAAACCTGCGGGTTGAAAGAAGCCATGGACACAGCCGTCAAAGACCCTCTCTGGGCAGACAAGGAAAAGATGCCCCGCAGCCGAGGGCCGATATCATACGGTACCGGATTTTCCGGGACCTGTTATCAGGGAGGCGCCCGGCAACTGGGGCACCAGTCCTGCGCCGCCGTAATCAGAATATGCGAGGACGGAACTGTAAACCTCCTCACAGGGGCAACGGATTGCGGTCAGGGATCAGAAACGGTCCTCGCCATGAACGCCGCGGAATAACTGGGGGTA
>CAZXVZ010000099.1:0-9853 GCA_964644085.1 uncultured Syntrophus sp.
AAGAACGCCATATCAAAGATGTGCAGCCAATCGGCAATAAAGTAGCTTCTGGCTGATTGTTTCGTTGAGTAATAACGTTAACATAAGGAAGAGATGGGGGGGGAACTTCCTTGGATTCTTTCCTGAATTGAAGTTATATCAAAAAGCTGATATAGATATCTGGTTTGAATAAAAATCAACAAGAGCTTCCTGATAAAAAAGGCATAAAAATGTCCGGTACTTTCCGGGCCCTCCGTTATCCCAATTATCGTTATATGTGGCTGGGACAACTGGGCGATTCGGCAACTATGTAGATGGAGCAGGTAGTCCGCCCTCTTCTCGTTCTTGAACTGACCGGATCACCTCTTCGGGTCGGACTTGTGGTGGCGGTCAGAATGGTACCCCAGTTGCTTTTCGGACTTCTTGCCGGCGTTGTTGCAGACAAATACAACAAACGGCTTGTTCTGATTACCAGCCAATTTGTCACAATGATAATGCATCTCATACTGGCTAACCTTATACTAACCGGAAACATTAAGGTCTGGCATGTTTTCGTCACGGCTGTTATCTCCGGTGCCTCCATGGCTTTTAACCATTCGTCGAGACAGTCCATGGTACCTCTGCTTGTTCCTTCAGATACTATTCTTAACACTGTTGCTCTGAATACTTCCGCCATAAACATCATGCGTGTGCTGGGCGCCGGTCTGGCAGGCATGTTGCTTATTTTTCTTGATTACGGACGGGTCTATCTGTTGAACGCCATCATTTTTATTTATGTCATATGGATGACGGTCAAAATTTCATTAATGAAAACATCAGACATTGCCGAAAATACTTCAAAACTTCATGAACTGCTGGAAGGATTCCGCTATATGGCGGCGAACCGCAAAGTATTATATCTGGTGGTTATGGCGCTCATTATATTCGTCATAGGCCAGCCCTATCAGCATGTATTCATATCCCTCATGGCGCCCGATGTCCTGCACATCGGGCGTTCCGGGGCGGGATGGATGCTTGCTCTTACCGGTGTGGGAGCACTCATGGGCTCCCTCACAATGGCCTCTATCCGGCAATTATCCCAGCTGGGCTTGATGCTGATGAGTCTTCTCGTCATATTTGGATTACCCCTGCTGTCTCTTTCACAGAGCCCGTAGTTTCCCTTTTCCGCCATTGCCCTGGTCATCGCAGTAGGTATGACTACATCCTATCTTTCATTTAATGTTTCACTGTTGCTCAAACAATCACCGCAAGATTTCCATAGGCGCGTTTTAAGTCTCATGAGCCTTGACAGGGGTTTTGTTTCGGTCGGTGCCATTATGTCCGGAGCCCTCGCGGAAGCATTGGGCCCGCAATTCGGTCTTTTGATAATCGCGCTCATTTGCATAGTATTCACCGTTCAGTTGTTTTTTCTTATTCCAACCCTTCGGGGGATCAATTAATTTTCAAAAGTAATTGGAATATCGGGGAAAACATTTGACCATTTACTTTAGTGCTTGCAATCAAAACCTGTTTCAGTATAAAAACATTCACAATACACATACTATATGAAAGAGGAGCCCATATTATGGCTATTAAAGAAATCAAGGCAAAGAGTCTGAATACAAAAAACTTCATCGATGAAAAAGTTCGGGAAATTAGGGACGCTGTTGGCGATGGTCTGGCCATCAACGCACTTTCCGGAGGTGTCGATTCATCGGTCGTGACCGCCCTTGGTCATAAAGCCTTGGGGAAGAGACTGAAGACGTATTTTGTTGATAACGGCATCATGCGGCAGGATGAGCCTGCAAGAGTGGCAGCCGATTTCAGGAAAATGGGTGTTGAGATCGAAGTGCTTGATGCCTCCAAAGCTTTCTTCGCCGCATTAAAGGGTCTTACTGACCCTGAAGAAAAGAGGGAAGCTATTACCCAGACATTCTATAAGAAAATATTCCGTAATCTGGTAGTCAAAAGCAAGGCCAAATATCTCTTGCAGGGTACTATCCTCACCGACGTGGATGAGACAGTCGCCGGCATTAAAAGACAGCATAATGTCTTTGAACAATTGGGTATCGATCCCCAGAAAGCATTCGGGTACAAGATTCTTGAACCGCTGATCCAATTGCGTAAGGATGGCGTTCGCAAGGTCGGATATGGACTGGGCCTTCCAAAACATATCTTTGACAGAATCCCCTTCCCCGGCCCCGCGCTGGCCGCACGCGTGATCGGGGAAGTTACTCCCGCCAAAATCGCTATCGTGAAAAAGGCAACATCTATTACCGAAGCCGCGCTTAAAAATGTCAAGGCCTTTCAGTATCTGGCAATTCTCCACGAAGACCGCGTGACAGGCATGCGCAACAATAAACGTGTCTTCGGTAATCAGATAGAAATCCGCTGCTGGGACAGCCTGGACGCGCGCACCGCGAAGCCGACAAGACTGTCCTTTAATGTCCTTGAAAAGATCGCCGCAAGGATTACAAAAGAAATACCGGAAGTCGTGAGCGTCACTTATAACATCGCCACTAAGCCAACTTCCACTATAGAAGCCGTTTAGGAGAACACTTTTCCCCGTTCATAACTCTACGTTGGGATTGTATAGCTTCCGAGGTCTTGTGCTCCGCGGAGAAAAAAGCATCTCTTCGATCCTTTCCGGCAAAAGATCCCCCCATCCCCCTAACGTTTTACCGGGGTACCTGCACAGCGGGTCGTGGCTCGGTCTACTTTGCCGAGATTCTTAGAGGCTTTTCTTATCTCCACTATGCAATGACCTCATCAGTAACACAATCCCAAATATACCATCAAAAGAACAGGAATTTTAGACAATTTGCATTTGTCATTTGAGCATAGTGGCGGGATTATTCTTAAGCAAACCGTCGAGAGGCAAGGAAGCTTGGTCTTTTGCATCAAGCAAAAGTTCCGAAGTCGAGCGCGAGTGAATGAAGCCGCTGGAGCGTAATGAACGTGTTTGCGTAGAATATATCCCGACATTGTGCTCATCCTATCGGAAATTCTGAAATGATTTTGAAATTCTAATTACCGATTATGCGGCGGCGTTTTTAGCCCTTTTGCGCTCAAGACCGCCAAGGATCATCTTGCGGAGCCGTATCGATTTGGGCGTTATCTCGACTAATTCATCGTCGTTGATATAGGAAATACAGTCTTCAAGAGTCATCTGCACATATGGTGTGAGGAGCACTGCATCATCAGAGCCCGAAGCCCTCATGTTGGTAAGTTTTTTTCCTTTTGCGGGATTTACGATAATATCGATTTCTCTTGAGTTCTCTCCGATGATCTGACCTCCATAGACCTTTTCACCGGGACCAAGGAAGAGCCTTCCTCTGTCCTGAAGGTTGAAAAGCGCGTAGGCAACAGTGGTACACTCTTCCATGGCAACGAGGACACCCTTTGTCCTGTTCTTTATATCACCGGCATATTCATCGAAATCGAGGAACACATAATTCATGACACCCATTCCGCGTGTCTCCGTGAGAAATTCGGACCGGAATCCTAAAAGCCCCCTGGTGGGTATTTTGTATTTGAGCCGTGCCATGCCGTTTGTCTGGTGCATCTCAAGCATGACCGCCTTTCTACCGCCAAGATTTTCGATGACCCTCCCCATATAATTTTCATCAACATCGATAATCAATTCTTCATAGGGTTCAAGTTTTTTGCCGTTTTCTTCCTTGAATATGACCTGCGGTCGTGTAACCTGAAATTCATATCCTTCGCGTCTCATCTTTTCAATAAGTATGGAAAGATGAAGTTCTCCCCTGCCGGAAACCTTGTATCCCCGGGCACCACCAAGATCTTCAACGAGCAGTGCCACATCAGAGAGCGTCTCCCTGAAGAGTCTTTCCCGGACATGTCGGGACGTGACGAATCTTCCCTCTTTACCGTAAAAGGGGGAATCGTTGGGCACAAAGTTCATTGATACTGTTGGCGGGTCCACTTTGATGCCCTCTAAAGGAACCGGCGTTATCGGATCGGTAAGCGTCTCACCGATTGTGATTGACTCCATACCCGCCACGGCAACAATCTCACCGACACCAGCCTTATCTGTTTCGACTTTTTCATTTCCTTTGAAGCGGTATATTTTTGTAATTCTCGCCGGCCGAGCAGCAGCTCCGGGTGTGGCGACAACAACTTCCTTATCAATATGAAATTCACCGGAGGTGATCTTACCTATAGCAAGCCTGCCGAGAAACGGGGAATAGCTCAGAGAACTGACGAGCATCTGGAGCGGCCCATCAGGATCTCCCACAGGAGCCGGGATGGCGTCAATAATCATGTCGAAGAGCGGCACCATACCGTTTTCTTCTACCCTGCTATGATCGTGTGTCGCGTAGCCATCTTTTGCCGAGGCATAGATGACGGGAAAATCAAGAATATGATCAGGCGCGGCAAGCTTCACGAAAAGATCAAATACTTCAGTTACAACCCAGTCACATCTCGCTGCCGGTTTATCAATTTTGTTTATAACCACGATCACTGGCAGGTCCAGCGCGAGAGCTTTCTTGAGAACAAAGTATGTCTGCGGCATCGGCCCTTCAGCAGCATCCACGAGAAGCAGAACACCGTCGGCCATCTTAAGCACCCTTTCAACCTGTCCGCCGAAATCAGCATGACCGGGCGTATCGATGATATTGATGAGATGATCTTTGTAAAAAAAAGAACCGTTCTTTGAAGCAATTGTAATGCCGCGTTCCCGCTCCAGGTCCATGGAATCCATCAGGCGTTCTTCAACAACCTGATTATCTCTGAAAAGCCCGCTCTGTCTGAACAGCTGATCTACAAGTGTTGTCTTGCCGTGATCGACGTGTGCAATGATCGCAATATTCCGTATTTTGCTCTGCTCCATACTCCCTCTAAATGTGCTGATGATACAGCGAATAGGGTACGAAATTGAGTAGTGAGTATACACCAAAAAGGTCTATAAATCAACAGGTTCTCCCCTGTCGATATAAAACACCTGATCTTGCCTCTCTTGTGATTTTCCTCATTGACATCAATCTGTTAAAAATAGTATCGTTAAAAAAATTAAAGGGGGTACGCGCATGGGAATGAACAACAAGATTTTTTTGGAAGTCATTGAGTGGTTTGATGATACAGGAAAAGAAATCGTTCACAGGATACCCGGAGAGGGATCAGGTGAGATCAAATACGGCGCGCAGTTGACGGTTCGGGAAAGCCAGGCAGCGGTCTTTTTCTACCAGGGAAACGCATACGACGCTCTCGGCGCCGGCAGGTACACCCTCTCGACGCTTAACATTCCTGTCATCACAAAAATTCTGAGCCTGCCCTGGGGATTTACAAGCCCGCTCCGCGCCGAGGTCTATTTTGTCAATATGAAGACCTTCCCCAATCTCGCCTGGGGTACGAGGGACCCTGTTGCTTTCAAGGATTCCAAACTGGGGCTCATCCGTTTAAGGGCCTTTGGCGTGTTTAATATCCAGGTGGTACAGCCGACGCTCTTTATCAACACCATTGTCGGCACCCAGAATGTTTACATGATCTCCGATATCGAGGACTATCTCGGCAAGGTAATCGTGTCGCGCTTCAATGATTACCTCGGTGAGAAACTGGATACCATTTTTGATCTTCCCGGACAGTATGATGCCATATCAAAAGGCCTGATCAAAAACCTCGAAGAAGATTTCTCAAGATTCGGCATTATGCTCTCCAACCTCTACATCAATTCCATAACACCTCCTCAGGAGGTCCAGAAGGCAATTGACGACAAGAGCAAGCTCGGTATTTTCGATGATCTCAACAAACTCCTGAAGATGAAGGCAGCCATGGCTGTTGAGGATGCGGCTCAGAATCCTGGTCAGGCAGGCGCGGGGCTCGGTATGGGTCTCGGATTTATGATGCCCTCCATGTACTCGGAGATGATTAAGAACACCCCTCAGGCAAATGAAACCCTGAAATGCCCTGATTGCCAGAACCCCATCGCGGCAGACGCGAAATTCTGTTCCGCATGCGGGCACCAGCTTCTCGTCTATCAGCAATGTCCCCAATGCGGGAAAAACCTGCCGCCCCGGGCAAAATTCTGTCCCGCGTGCGGTCATGCTGTGTCTTCCGGTCAATCCGCCGTAATATGCCCTCACTGCAAGACAGAGAACCTGCTTAAATCAAAGTATTGCAATAATTGCGGTGAGAAGATTTAACGGCTGTTATGCAGATTGATCACCAGTGTCCCCAGTGCGGCGGGTCTGTTATCCTTGAAGAAACAGACAGACTCTTACAGTGCCCTTTTTGCAAGACACGCTTGTTCCTTCAGTCGAAAGACTATTTCCGATATCTTTTTCCTTTCCCGGAAACCATCGGGGAAGAGATTATTTTCGTCCCTTACTGGCGTTTTCACGGTATGTATTTCGCCTGCAGAACTTCTGGCATAAAAACTACCGTTATCGATAAAAGTTACCCGGCGATTGACAATAAGGCGCTCCCCGTCACGCTGGGCATCAGGACACAGTCGATGAAACTAAGATTCGCTCAAAAGACAGCGAACGCGCGCTTTATTGAACCGCGTGTGCCTTTTGACAGGTCTTCAGTAGAAACAAAAAACCGTATTTCCTATGAGATCATCACCACGCACAAAACCAGATTCATCAGCATCAATAACGGTGAGGATTTTACAGAAATACCTGAAACAGACACGGAGTTGAAAGAAGATAGGATCCATTACGACACATTTGTAGCCGACAAGGTAAGTGTGGTTTACTCGCCGATCTTTATCCGCGAGAATACTGCCTATGACGCGATACTGCAAAGACCGGTCTCAAAAAGCATCGATACTGAAAGCCTTTCGGGTAACGCATCACCGGGCGACTGGTCAACACAATTCCTGCCAACCCTCTGCCCGAACTGCGGGTGGGACCTTCTCGCGGAAAGAGACAGCTGTGTGCTTCTCTGCAACCATTGCAACAGAGCGTGGGAGGCCCCCCGAAATACATTTCTGCCGGTGAAATACGCGATAACCCCGCCGAACAATCTGAAGCAAAAGGTTACTTATCTCCCGTTTTGGAAAATAAAGGCAAGCATCAATGGCATAAACCTGCAATCCTATGGAGACCTCTTAAGGTTGGCAAATTTGCCTATAGTCATAAAAGATGAATGGAAGACATCGGATATTTATTTCTGGATTCCCGCGTTCAAAATCGCCCCGCCTACTTTTTTAAGGATAGCGAAGCAGGTAACCATCGCTAATCCTAATAAAGAAACGCACGAAGAATTCCGCGATATCTCCTGCTACCCGGTAAATTTGACACTCAACGAAGCTATCGAAAGCCTCAAAGTCGTCCTCACTGAGATAGCCATTAACAAGAAAGACTTCATGCCCAGGCTTGAGGCAATTACGATCACAACTGCAGAACCACTCCTGATTTTTCACCCCTTCAATGATTCCGCCTATGAGCTCACGCAATCTGATCTAAAATGCGGTCTCATGAAAAACGCCCTCCGCTGGGGAAAAAATCTATAATGGACACTACCTATTCAGATTCGTTTAGAGAGCGAGGCGACCGAAGACTGGGGAGCGCAGGCGCATATTGAAATACGTCGAAGCACCACATGCCGAAGGGCAACAAAGCTACGCTGAGCGAATCTGAATTGGTATTATTATTCGAGACCTTTTTTGTTGAACATACTCATCGCCTTAGCACTACCTTCGCGAACAAACACATCAAGCGCGTCAACGGCAGTATCGAGCGCCGCACTGAGTTCGGGCAATTCTTCCTTCCGAAAACGCGTCAGCACATACTCCTCTGAGCCCATGGAAGGATTCCTCCCGATCCCAATCTTCAGACGATGAAACTGGTTCGACCCGGTTCTTTCAATGATCGACCTTACCCCTTTGTGACCGCCGTCTCTTCCATCCCAGCGGATCCTGATCTTGCCGAATTCCATATCGAGATCGTCATGTATGACAATAAGGTTGGCGAGAGCGATATTCTTTTTTTTGATGAGTTGTGAGAGATGGTCGCCGGAAAGGTTCATGTAGGTATCAGGCTTGGCGAGGATCAGGTCCTCGCGGACACCGATCCTGCAGCCTGATTGTTTTTTATTTATGGGAATCTTGAATCGTTCGGAAAAGCGGTCTATAACAAGGTAACCCATATTGTGTCTCGTAAGCGAGTACTGAAAATCCTTGTTTCCGAGACCGCACAATAAATACAAAAAAACCTCTATCCTTTCTTTTCTTCTTTCTTGTCTTCTTTCTTTTCTTCCTTCTTCTCTTCTTCTTTTCCTTCTTCGCCCTCAACAGCCGCCGCTTCTTCCGCAACCGGTTTCTCTTCTACTGCCGGCGGTATAATCGTCAGAATGGCGACATTGGCGCCTTCAAGCAGCTTAACCCCGGAAATCGCTATTTCATTAACGTGGAAAGAATCACCGATCTCAAGCCCTGATATATCAATGGTTATTTCTTCCGGTATCTGCGTGGGTAAACATTCTACCCTGACAGATCTCAAGTGGGTTTCAACAATACCTCCGTTAATCTCACCTTTTGACTTGCCTGTCAGGCGTATAGGCACCTCAATCTCGATCATCCTTTCCATCGATACCTGGAAAAAATCGATATGCAGTACTTTTTTACCCAATGATCCCTTCTGGACTTCTTTCACCATGACAGGCCTGTTCTCAACGTCTTTATCGCTGTGCAGTTCCATATTAAAAATAACGTTTCTCCTTGTCTGTTTTCCCAGCTTTTCCCAGTCTCTTGAAAGAATTGTTATCGGAACGGCTTCCAGGCCTCTTCCATATACAACTGCCGGAATTTTTCCATCCTTTCTCAGTTTACGGGTGACACTCTTGCCCTTCATATCCCGTTTGTCTGCCCTTATTAATATTTGCTCCATTGGTAATCCTCCTAAATCCTATATAAATAATGAACTTACAGACTCATCCTTGTGTATTCTTTTGATCGCCTCACCGAGAATGGGTGAAACATCAAGCACTTTTATTTTTTTCGATTCCCTTGCCTCATCCGAAAGCGGGATCGTGTTCGTGGCAACCATCTCCATGAGAGAGGACTTGTTGATTTTGTCCACAGCGCTCCCTGAGAGCACAGGATGAGTACAGCAGGCATACACATTACTCGCCCCCGCCTTCATAATTGCCTCCGCTGCCTGCACTATGGTCCCTCCTGTATCGATCATATCATCAAGCAGAATCGCGGTCTTCTTTTTCACATCGCCGATGACATGCATAACCTTGGAAACGTTCGCTTTTTCACGTCTCTTATCAATAATAGCGATGGAAGCGTTTAACCGCTTGCCAAGCTCGCGGGCTCTTTCAACACCTCCTGCATCAGGGGAAACAACAACAATCTGACCCTCAATTTTTTTCAGATAGTCAAACTGAACAGGCAGGGCGTAGAGATGATCAACAGGTATATCGAAGAAACCCTGGATCTGCCCCGCATGAAGGTCCATCGACAGTATTCTTGACGCGCCGGCAACGGTAATAAGATTCGCCACGAGCCTCGCTGAAATAGACGTCCTTGGCAATACCTTTCTATCCTGGCGCGCATAACCATAATAAGGGATGACAACGGTAATTCTGCCCGCCGAAGCCCTCTTCAGGGCATCAAGCATGACGAGGAGTTCCATAAGATTATCATTCACAGGAGGGCACGTGGACTGTACTATAAACGTATCCATACCGCGAACGCTTTCATCGATTTCCACCTGTATTTCACCATCGCTGAAACGACTGACTTTGGTCTTCCCTGGATTTACACCGAGAAATTCGCAGATTTTCTGTGCCAGTTCCGGGTTCGCGTTTCCTGTCAATATCCTGAGCTTGTCCAATCTATGTCTCCCTTAATAAAAATTTCTGGGGCGGGAGGATTCGAACCTCCGAATGCAGGCTCCAAAGGCCTGTGTCTTACCGCTTG
>CAZXVZ010000100.1:0-9703 GCA_964644085.1 uncultured Syntrophus sp.
AAAGATTTTCTGGCAGATAAAACAAGAGAAGTCGGCGGGAAAAAAACAATGACAGCCCCAAAGGTCCTCAATAAAAAGGGTAATGGCACTCCTTTTTTGGCGGGAATTAAGCCTTTTAAGAGAAAAATTTCTTATATTCCTTCCGGCAGCATCAATAAGACATTATGCCTTCGGTTAAGGACAGGAGATTATATCGGTATGTATACGGATATTTGCGGCCTTGATGTTTCTCATGTGGGCATTATCGTGAAGGCAGGCTCCGTTGTCTATCTGAGGCATGCCTCATCTGTTAAAGGAAAAGTTGTTGATGAGGATTTCTCTGAATATGTCACTGACAAATACGGTATCATCATACTCAGGCCCCGCTGAAAGATATGGATTTATTATTACTTTGCGAGGAAGTTCATCAAAAAGAATTAAAAAAAGGGAACCCGGTGAAAAAGGTTCCCTTTTCATTGGTTTATGACTTTACGACGTTTGTTGCCTGCAGGCCTTTTGGACCTTTTACAACGTCAAAACTTACTTCCTGGCCTTCGGAAAGAGATTTAAAACCTGAATCCTGAATAGCTGAATAGTGGACGAACACATCTTCACCGTCTTCTTTTGTTATGAAACCGAACCCCTTTGATTCATTGAACCATTTGACAGTTCCCTTCGCCATAAAACAAACCCTCCTTAAAAAATTATATTGAAGATTACGGAACTGTGTTATGGTGGTAATGGTGCGGACCTTTACATCACGAACAACAGAGCCTTCCGAAACTTCAAGTTAAGTATTTCACAGAAAGGACCAAAGGTCAACAATTTATTAAAAAAATTTCATGTTTCTTTTTACAGCTTATATCCCGTTTTATTATCCGTTTTCTATAGGTTCGCCGGATGTTTGATTATGCTCCGGTTCGTGATCTTCTGTGTCGGCACCCCTGCTTTCATGTTCCATTGCCTCGACTGCAGAAGTTTCATCTTTTTCGTGTTTTAGGCCAAAGCGCCGCTGTCGTTTTTCTTCCTGTTTTTTTAAGCGTTGGAGTTCTTTTTTTCTTTTGTCGCTTCTGAATGGTTTTGACAAGTTTACCTCCTCTCATTCCCCTGCAAAAATGTCTTTTTAACGCCGGTCACTTTCTTTCAAAGTAATATCAATACCACTAAACGTGCGGGGTTGCTATTTTTTTTTGCGCTTCTTTTAAAAGGTCAATGAGCGGATCCACCTTTTCAGGAGACAGGATGAGTCCATCAGCCGTAGGCACCAATTCCCCATCATTAATAATATTATAAACCCTCAGGTCTATGCACTTCGTTCCTTTGTGCTCCGTTATAGTTACCATCAGACGTTCTTTCGAGTTTTTTGTCAGTTTTCCTATTAGCACGAGGCCTCCCTGTGAAAATTTTCTTGATATTGATCCTATCCAAATGTGTGTGACCAGGTAAAACGTTCACCGTCTCCGAGGGTCACTTTTTTAAAATCCGCTCGTTCAAGATAAAGAAGTAAGTCTGTGTCATGCACTATTTTAAGAATAAAGGCCTCACAGAGAGGTTGGCTTTCTATTTTGAGATATGATTTGTCAGGTCCGGTGAGGGTAATGCGGGCATCGAAACCTTTTGCGAGAAAAAGAAATTCGAATTCATCAGCAACCATTTCCCTCTGTTTGATCATGATACGATTGGTGAGGGTTGTTGACACCTTTTTGATGCCTTCCATTCTTACACGTACTTCTTTCATTAACCGGCGGGCTTCCTTGTACTCTTTCGAACTCTGACTTATGGCATTTAAATGTTTCTGTGCGTCGTAAACCCTTCCCCAGACAGTCTTCAAGGGATTTTTATGGGATTTATACCCCTCTGTGAGGGCTTTTTTTGCCTCTTTCAAGTGTTCGCCTGGTGTTCTCCTGGAGAATTGACTTTGTTTGACCCGTAATCTTTGAGGTTTCGGGAGTTCAATATCAGGCGACAATGCCGGTTCAATAGGATGATTCTGTGGTTCCGGGAGTTCTATCTCCGGAGACAATAATTGATCGTCTGAGAGTCCACCATGAATAACATAGGGCATTTCCATTTGCGACTCCTGGTTCAAAATAATTTCAAAAGACAATTAATAGCTGTTTCGTTATAATTGGACGGGCAAACTTTATCAGCGTATTTTGTATATTTATATACCATATTCCATGTCAATATTCCATTTTAAATATAAAATATTGTGATAAAAAGACAGCAATTGAATGTTAACATGTTCAATATAATGGGGAATCACCTATGAGCCCGTAACAATAATATCAATGGATTTAAACAGAACTATCACCCATTGCCCGTGTGCAATTAAGGACATAAAAATTGTTGACACTGAGGTGAAAATATATTTTAATAAGAAGCGGTATTTATGATATTGAACAACTCATTGATTATTGATAATTATGTATTTAATAGCCATAATGTTCACTATGATGAATTATCTTAATGACAAATATTTTGTTCATGTTGTTTACATTCTGAACGGAGATAGCGTAGTTTCTATATAAATTCTATGGACACGATAAACCTAACAGAAAAAACCGATTGGGCATTTATTGAAGAAGTAAAAAAAGAAAGCGGCGAGAACCCGGCTCTTTGCTATCAATGCGGCAACTGCACCGCGGGATGTCCCTATACGCAATATTTTGATTACCCCGTCAGTATGGTCATGCGGCTTCTGCAAGCCGGACAGAAGGAAACGATCCTCAATTCGAAATCAATCTGGCTCTGTGCCACATGCGAGACCTGCACCACCCGATGCCCCTGCAATGTCGATGTGGCACACATCATGGATACATTGAGGATCATGGCAAGGCGTGAAGGCAGGGTATCAGAGAAAGACATTAAGCTCTTCTACGACGCCTTCCTCGATTCAATGAAACGGAATGGGCGGATGTTTGAGATGGGTATTATTTTGGGTTACAAACTTAAGTCAGGCCATCTCATGGGCGATGCAGAACTGGGCCCCGCTATGATGAGCAAGGGCAAGATTCATTTAATCCCCGAAAAAATAAAAGGTGTTGATCAAGTGGAGAAAATTTTCACACGGTTCCAGGAGAAGGCAAAAGAAAAGGCGAAGAAACATGGCTGAGACAAAATACGCGCATTTTTGCGGATGTTCGCTGGAAGGCACCGCGAAAGAGTACGATGATTCACTGAAGGTCGTCATGAAAGCCCTCGGTGCGGAACTCATCGAGCCTGATGACTGGAGCTGTTGCGGTTCAACCCCCGCGCACACAGTAGACCATGTCTTTGCCGCGGCTCTTGCCGCGCGCAACCTTGTCATTGTCGAAAAGATGGGGTTTCACACGATCACGACACCCTGCCCATCATGTCTCATGGCGTTCAAGAAAGCCAACCACTATATGGCCGACGAAAACTTTAAGAACGAAGTTAACGAGCTCCTTGACGAGCCGTACAACTGCGGTGTTGAAGCAAAATCATCCCTGCAGGTAATTTATGAAGACATCGGCCTTGAAGCAATTGCCGCGAAAGTAACCCATATTATGCCTGATCTCAAGGCAGTTCCCTACTATGGGTGTATCCTTAACAGGCCGCCGGATATTGCCCAATTCGATGATCCGGAAAACCCTGTCTCGATGGACAATCTCCTCAAAGCTCTTGGAGTTGAAGTCCTTGATTTTGCCTTCAAGACAGAGTGCTGCGGGGCGGCTTTCAGCATGCCGAAGCGTAAAATGGTTAATGAGCTGACCTATAAAGTGCTTTCCATGGTTGTTGAAGCGGGAGCCAACTGCGTTGTTGTCGCCTGTCCTCTCTGCCAGCAGAACCTCGATCTTCGTCAGGGTCAGGTAAACAGCCTCATGGGATCCAATTTTAATATCCCCATTCTCTATTTTACCCAGATTATGGGACTAGCCTATGGATATTCACCGAAAGAACTCGGTCTTGATAAGATATTTGTCAATGCCGATTCTGTAATCAGGCGAATTACCAAAGCGGAATACGAAAAACAGAAAGCCGAAGAAGAGGCAGCAAAAAAGGCCCCTAAGGCAAAGGCCCAAGCTGCTGCGGAAGAAACAAAAACGTAAGGAGACCTGATCAATGCGGGTTGGCGTATTTATTTGCCATTGTGGAAGCAACATCGCGGGTACTGTTGATGTCGCGAAAGTAGCAGCCGAGGCCAGAAAAATTCCCGGTGTAGCGTTCGCTACAGACTATATGTATACATGTTCAGAACCGGGACAGGACGAGATAAAAGCCGCTATAAAACGGGAGAACCTGGATCGCATTGTTGTCGCTGCCTGTTCACCACGTATGCATGAGAATACGTTCCGGAAAACCATTGAGAAGGCCGGTCTCAACCGGTATTTCCTTGAAATGGCCAACATCAGGGAGCACGTCTCCTGGATCGGCCTTGATAAAGAAGCGAATACACGGAAAGCGCTCGACGAAGTGACCATGGCTGTGGCAAAGGTGATGCAGAACAAACCTCTTTATCCGTCTTCATTCAAGATCAACAAACGAGTTATGGTGATTGGTGGCGGTGTCGCGGGTATGCAGGCGGCCCTGGACTGCGCCGAAGGCGGTCTTGACGTGGTTATGGTGGAAAAGAGCCCGGCCATCGGCGGCATGATGGCGCGTCTTGACAAGACATTCCCCACCATCGACTGCTCAATCTGTATCCTGGGGCCGAAAATGGTCGATGTGGGTCAGCACGAAAGGATAAAACTCTACGCCTATTCCGAGGTCGAAGAGATTAAAGGATATGTCGGCAACTACCAGATTAAAATCAGAAGAAAAGCGTCTTACGTGGACTGGACGAAATGCACAGGCTGCGGCCTCTGCATGGAAAAATGTCCCACAAAGAACGCCTATGATTATTTTAATTACGGAGTAGCGCCGACACGGGCTATCAATATTCCCTTTCCGCAGGCAATTCCAAAAAAAGCCACAATCAACCCGCAATATTGCCGCCAGTTCACCAAGGGCAAATGCGGTGTCTGCGCGAAGGTTTGCCCCACAGGCGCTATAAATTACGAACAGCAGGATGAGATTGTCACCGAAGAAGTAGGCGCCATCGTCGTTGCCACGGGATACAGTCTCCTTGATAAGGAGAAACTGCCAGAGTATGGCGGCAACAGGTATCCCGATGTCATCAGCGGCATCCAGTACGAGAGGCTTCTCAACGCCTCCGGCCCCACATCAGGACATATCATCCGGCCATCCGATCATGAGGAACCGAAGACGGTTGTTTTTGTATCCTGTGCCGGTTCCCGCGACAAGTCCATCGGGGTGCCTTATTGCTCAAATTTCTGCTGCATGTATATCGCCAAGCAGGCCATTCTTACAAAAGACCATATTCCCGATTCACAGTCCTATGTCTTCTACATGGACATCCGTTCACCGGGCAAAGGTTATGATGAGTTCACGCGCCGTGCCCAGGAGGACTACGGGGTAAAATATATCCGTGGCCGCGTATCGAGGATCTATCCCAAAGGAAAGAAGATGATTGTCCAGGGCGTGGACACACTGCTCGGCACGAGAGTTGAAGTTGAGGCGGACCTTGTTGTCCTTGCCACCGCCGCTATCGCTGCCGAGGGCGCGCCCCAGATGGCGGAAAAGCTCCACATTTCATATGATACCTTCGGCTTCTATGTTGAAAGTCACCCGAAGCTGAGACCCGTTGAGACAAACACGTCGGGTGTATTTCTCGCGGGTGCCTGCCAGGGCTTGAAGGATATTCCTGCTTCCGTGACGCAGGGCAGCGCTGCGGCGAGCAAAGTACTTTCGCTTTTCTCCAAAGATCTTCTTGAATCAGACCCGGCCATAGCCCAGGTCAATGTCAATACCTGTGTGGGTTGTCTGAAATGTCTGAAAACATGTCCTTTCGGCGCTATTGTTGAAGATACGCTGCGCAGCGGTAAAAAAGTTGCCAAGGTTATCGAGACGGTATGCGCGGGTTGCGGTGTCTGTACTTCGACATGCCCCTGCGGCGCCATTCAGTTACAGCATTTTACAGACAACCAGCTCCTATCGGAGGTTAATGCAATATGTCAGACGTAGGATCAAAGGAACTCCGCATCGTCGGTTTTCTCTGCAACTGGTGTTCTTACGGCGGAGCCGACACGGCCGGTGTGGGGCGCTTCAAACAGCCGACGGACTTACGCATAATCCGTGTTCCCTGTTCGGGGCGTGTTGACCCGCTTTTTGTCGTCAGGGCACTTCTCATGGGAGCAGATGGTGTGCTCGTGTCGGGTTGCCATCCACGCGATTGCCATTATTCAGACGGCAACTTCTACGCCCGCAGGCGCCTTGAAATGTTGAAGAGAACGCTTCCTTTCGTCGGCATCGATGCGAAGAGGTTTCACTATACCTGGGTTTCGGCCTCGGAGGGCCAGAGATGGCAGCAGGTCGTTACCGATTTTACGAAGCAGGTCCATGAGCTTGGTCCGCTCCATGAGAAGAAGGAGAACGCAGGTTGAGCACGGATAAACTGAAAGAAACCATACAGAAAGTATTTCCCGACGTTGAAACCGTCATCTGTTGGCAGGAAGGCTTTGATAAACTTCACACAACGCCACTTTTCGCGACCATTGCGGGTGACGCTGATAAAGCTGTCTGGAACGCCCTCTGCGTTCAGAACCTTGCCGCATACCTCCCCTCCTTGAAGAACAAAAAGGTTGCCGTCGCGGTCAAAGGCTGTGATTCCCGCACCATCGTCCAGTTCATGCAGGAAGGGCTCATAGAAAGAAACAATGTCGTCATTATCGGCATCCCCTGCAAGGGAGTTGTGAACGTCAAAAAAGTGCTCAAGGCCATTGACTATCAGCCTATCGAGGCAGTGACCTGTTCTGACGGCACAGTGATTGTCAAGACTGCCAAAGGTGAGACGACCCTCAACGTGTCCGATGTGTGGCCCGACAAGTGCAGAACCTGCCAGTATCCCACGCCGGTCATCTACGATTTTCTTGTAGGTGACGCCATTGAATCGGATAAACCGGTCGAGAGCGTCTACGAAGATGTACGTGAACTGGACGGCAGATCCTTGGAAGAACGCAAGGCATATTTCGAGAAGGAATTTTCCAAGTGCATCCGCTGCTATGCCTGCCGGAATGCCTGCCCCATGTGCGTCTGCCAGGATAGCTGCATCGCCGAGACCCGTGATCCCCACTGGATTACGCAGAGGATGAACCTTACGGAAAAGACCATGTTCCACATGATCCATTCACTTCACCTTGCCGGACGTTGCGTGGAATGCGGAGAATGCGAGCGTGTCTGCCCCATGGATATTCCTGTAGCGAAGATAAAGAAAAAGATCAACGCGGAAATGAAAGAGCTGTTTGACTATACAACGGGAATCAATCCCGAAGACAAGCCACCGATGTACACATTCAACGTGGACGAAGCAAAAATCAAGGAGCATAAACTCTAATGGCGAAGACAGGATTTCTTCCAAAGGAGAAAATGAATTCATTTCTCGACGCGCTGAGCAAAGACGGCGTTGTCCATGTGCCTGTCGAGGAAGGTGAGGTTGTCTCCTTCAAACCATACACAGCGGATGCGGAAATATGCCTGTCGCGGCCGGCGAATTCATCTCCAAAGTCTGTTATTTTTCCTCAGTGTGACAGGCTGCTGGCCTTTGAATATATCAAAGACGCCGAAGACCCGAAAAAGATGAGCGTTACCATCAGTGACAAGAGGGAATATCCGAAAGCGGTCATATTCGGCTGCCGTCCCTGCGACGCAAAAGGTTTTACTATATTGGATAGGGCATTTCTTGATACGGATACTGTAGACCCGTACTATAAGGAACACCGCGATAAAACGACCATTATATCACTTGTATGCGAATCGCCCTTCGCGGCATGTTTCTGCGTCGCTGTTGACGGAGGGCCTGCCGATAAGGCCGGTTCCGATGTTCTCATGACAGACGTGGGTAAAGGATACTATCTCGAGTCTTTCACTGAAAAAGGTGATGCAGCGCTCGGTCTTTCCATGATTGAAAGCGGAGCGTCATATGAAGCAGATGCTCAGAAGATACAGAAGGAAGCGCCTGCAAAGGTGAAGAATCCTTTCGGGGCCAATGCCGCACATAAGGTCAACCAGAAACTCCTCGATACGGATGAATTCTGGCAGCAGGTGGCGGCCAAATGCATAAGCTGCGGTGCCTGCACTTACATATGTCCAACCTGCTACTGTTTCAACATTACCGATGAACAGGTGCGTGAAAAGGGCGAACGCCTGAGGACCTGGGATGCCTGCATGTTCCAGCACTTTACGCTAGAAGCGAGCGGCCACAATCCCAGACCCGTGAAAACACGGCGTCTGAGACAGCGGGTGGGACATAAATTTGCCTATTACCCGGAAAAATATAATGGCGTAATCGCTTGCTGCGGGTGCGGACGGTGTATCAGGCACTGCCCGGTTTCCGTTGATATTAGTGAGATTGCGGGTTATCTGAAAGATCCCAATGAGGACCCGAAGAAGTGGATTGAAAGAAACACCAAGGCTTAAAGGACGGAGTTTGTAAAATGTCAGAGAATCCCCAGAATAAAAACCCGTATCTGCCTGAGATAGCGACGGTCACGCGGATCATTGAAGAGACGCCGAACATCAAGTCTTTTCGAGTTGTCCTCAATGACCCTGAGAAGATGAAGAACTTCAAGTACGAGCCGGGACAGGTGGGACAACTTTCTGTTTTCGGTGTCGGTGAATCGACGTTTGTTATCAACTCGCCGCCTACGCGCATGGAGTACCTCCAGTTTTCCGTCATGAAGGCAGGAGAGGTCACGGCGGCGCTCCATCAGCTTTACGAAGGAGACCAAATCGGCGTGCGTGCCCCTCTGGGCAACTGGTTCCCTTATAATGACATGAAGGGAAAGAACATCCTCTTTGTCGGCGGCGGTATCGGCCTGGCACCCCTGAGAACGCTCATCCTTTACATGCTCGATAACCGCGCTGACTATAAAGACATAACCATCATCTACGGATCGAGGACACCGCCTGATCTGTGTTACAAAGATGATCTGAAAGAGTGGGAGGAGCGTTCCGATGTAAACCTTATCCTTACTGTTGACGCGCCTTTTCCCGGCTGGGACAAGAGGACCGGCTTTGTGCCTACGGTGCTGAAAGAAGTGGCGCCGCAGCCGGACAATACCGTCGCCATTACCTGCGGACCGCCTATCATGATCAAGTTCGTGCTGGAAGGGCTGGCGGGGCTTAATTTCCCGGCGGAGAATATTGTGACCACGCTGGAAGCAAGGATGAAGTGCGGGATAGGCATATGCGGGCGATGCAATATGGGACATGCTTACATTTGCAAAGACGGTCCTGTATTTACGCTTGCGCAATTAAATACTTTGCCCGAAATTTAGCGGGCAAATAGTTTGCAATAAAGCGGCGGGTTGGATGACAACCCGCCTTTTTTATTGCAAACTGGGCGCATTGAGGCCTCGCTCTTTTCGCGTCTAATACCGTCACCCGCAGGGTCGCGCGATGCTCAACGTAGCGCTGCTACGCCTCCGCTCGGCAACCCCTTGTTGTCGGCACTATCCATCGAAAATCTCTTCGGCCTAAATTATGCGATATAAAGATTTTGGTTAGCTCCGGTTCTAGGAGCCTGTCGGAGAAATCCCCTTGAGTTTGTTTTCTTTTCTACGCTAAGATAGGACACATATCAGACGCAAGCTTACTATAAGGAAGCAAACAAAGAATGAAGAAAAAAACGCATGACAATTAC
>CAZXVZ010000101.1:0-9702 GCA_964644085.1 uncultured Syntrophus sp.
CTTATGGAAGTGGCAAACCTCAAGGTCGAGGAAGCCGCACTTACCGGCGAATCTGTGCCTGTTGATAAACAGATTGGCGATTTTCAGGACGACGCTCTTCCTCTAGGAGATAGAAGGAACATGGTATACAAGGGCACTTTTGTGACATATGGCCGAGGCCTGGGTGTTGTAGTCGCCACGGGCATGCGCACTGAACTTGGCAAGATAGCCGCCCTGTTGCAGGGAGAAGAAGAAGGTAAAACGCCCCTTCAGAAGAGGCTGGTCGTATTTGGAAAGAAGCTGGCCGTTGCGGTCCTTGCCATATGTGTCATCGTATTTGTGGTAGGCGTAATACGGGGTGAGAAACCCTTGATGATGCTGCTCACTGCTATCTCTCTTGCTGTAGCAGCAATTCCCGAAGCACTCCCGGCGGTCATAACAATTTCCCTGGCTCTCGGTGCAAAGAAGCTGGTGAAACAGAATGCACTCATCAGAAAACTCCCGGCTGTGGAAACACTCGGATCGGTAACTTATATTTGTTCCGACAAGACAGGCACTCTCACCATGAACAGGATGAGTGTTGAGGAAATATATGTTGACGGCGGATTTGTCAAAACCTTTGAGGCAGGAAATAATCCCGGAGAGAACACCGGCAAAGCTCAGTTAGCTCCTTTCGGTTATCTCATGACCGGCCTTGCCCTGAGCAATGATGCTCAACCGGATGCAGGGGGTAATTTTATTGGTGATCCGACTGAAACAGCCTTGTATGTTGTTGCAAAAGACTCCGGTTTCGATAAGAAAACCTTGGAAACAACCTTGTCCCGTGTCGCAGAGATTCCTTTTGATTCGGACAGAAAATGCATGACAACTTTTCATAAATGGCCTGCAGCCGACCATGAATCTGGATCAGAATCTCATTTCATTTCTTTTACCAAGGGAGCCTTAGATGTACTGGTTGAGAAGTCTCTTAATGTGCTGACCAGTGATGGGGTGAAGACGATCGACAATGAGGACATAAACAAAGCTAACAATGTGATGGCAGGCGACGGCATGAGGGTTCTTTGCCTCTGCATGAGGCATTGGTCTTCTCTGCCTGGGGATATTGTACCCTCAGATGTAGAATCCGGGCTCACCATTGTGGGACTTGTAGGGCTCATGGACCCTCCGAGAGAGGAGGCAAGGGAAGCCGTCCGGGAGTGCAAGGAGGCTGGAATAAAACCCGTCATGATAACCGGTGATCATCCTCTTACGGCCCAGTCTATAGCGAAGAGACTGGGAATATTGGAGGACGACTCCAGAGGTGTAATCACCGGACGAGAGCTTGAGAAACTCCCTATGGATGAGTTTGAGGAAAAGGTCGAGCATATACGGGTCTACGCGCGGGTTGCACCTGAACAGAAATTGAAGATTGTAAAAGCACTTCAGGACAAGGGCGAATTTGTCGCCATGACCGGTGATGGAGTCAACGACGCACCGGCATTGAAAAGGGCTGACATTGGAGTAGCCATGGGGATAACAGGAACCGATGTATCAAAAGAGGCAGCACATATGATACTAATCGATGATAATTTTGCAACCATCGTAAAGACGGTCAAGGAAGGGAGAAGAATCTTTGATAACATTCGAAAGTTCATAAAATATACAATGACAAGTAATTCCGGTGAGATCTGGACGATATTTCTTGCGCCCTTCCTGGGTCTTCCCATTCCTCTTCTTCCCATCCATATTCTTTGGATAAATCTCGTGACTGACGGTCTTCCTGGTCTCGCCCTCGCGGCTGAGCCTGCTGAACAGGGGGTTATGCGGAGGCCTCCCAGGCATCCGAAAGAGAGTATTTTCTCACAGGGCCTTGCTGCTCATATCATCTGGGTGGGCCTGCTTATGGGTTTTGTTTCAATTCTTGTGCAGGCCTGGTCAATAAAAACGGGACATGCGCACTGGCAAACTATGGTTTTTACCGTGTTGTGCCTGGGTCAAATGGGCCACGTGCTTGCCATAAAATCTGAAACCATGTCTCTTTTTAGTCAGGGAGTAGCATCTAATAAACCCCTGCTTGGCGCCTTTGTTCTGACTTTTCTCCTTCAGATGGCAACAATTTATGTGCCGCCTTTAAACCCCATATTCAAGACAGAGCCTTTGACTCTCGGCGAATTATTATTTACCCTGGTCATGTCATCTACTGTCTTTATTGCCGTTGAGATTGAAAAATACGTAAAACGCCGGAAAAACCCCGCGAAGGTTAACTATTGAAAGTGAAAAGAAAGGGACATTAACGCGAGAACGATGTTATTACGGGAGATATCATTAAAATGTTAAATCAGCAACAGGACGTTACAGAAAAACCATAGATGCGGTCCATTAGGCAAAGTTGTTGAGAGGAAAAACAAAGGAAGGGATGATATATGAAGATCAATTCTACCAAGAAACAGTATACGGAACCATTGAATCTCGTTTTTTTCAGCACGCGGACAGCCGATTCTCGCAACACGGCGGATAAAAAAGGAATCTTTGACGAAATCGAACAAAACTTACTCTCACAGCGGAAGAAGATGTAATTATCAGCCTGTAATGGACCGCGGAAGAGACAATAGCATTACCTGTCGTCGTTGCGGAGCGTGCTGCCATGTGGACGTTGCCGCATATGTTTCTCTTGAGGATATTCAGCGATGGGAAAAAGAGGGACGCCACGATATCCTTAACCACGTAAAAAATTATGGTGTAACCTGGTCAGACGATGGGTTTGTCAACAGGTTCGGATCAAGCATACATACTTGTCTTATGAGTTGTGTTTATCTTCAATGGCAGGGCTCAAGCGCCTCATGCGGAATATACGAAACGCGCACGAAAGTGTGCCGCAGTTTTATCCCTGGCTCATCAGATTTATGTCCCCAGTATCGTCGTAAGCCCTAACCGGTTCCTTTCAAATCCCGCTTCAAAACTCGCGCTAATTCACAGAAAGATTAAGGTTTTTTTGCTGCGACAGATATGGAGGTCAGCTACCCTGCCAGTTGCAGCGGGAGATGCTATATTGGTTCCGAGGTCCTCGGCCAAAAAAGGCTTTTTATACCAACATTTCTCTCAAATATCCGAATCTATTCTTACTTTGCAAACCTTGTTACGCCTGTTCCATGCGTGTTCATTTTTTGATGGTGCAATGCTGCCTGGAGATGTTACGATAGATAAGAGAGAAAAACGGGAATAACGCTTGATAGAAATGACATATATTGAGGACAATTGTGAATAAAGAAACTCTGCTTGAATTAAACCGCCTCTGGGAACCGGTTAGACCCTATCTTGTCAGGCAGATAAGCGAACTGTATGGACGAAATACCGGCAATGTTCTTGAAATAGGGCCTTTTGCCTGTCTTTCCTTTGATCTTGCTCACAGGAAGGTGGGCACTTCTTTTTTCATGGCCGTGTTTCCTGAAGACATCGTTGATTCATTGCGGCAAGAAGCGCGGGCGCTGGGGTTTGAGGACAAAATATTAATCAGGGCAAGCGATGAGAAACTTTCAGGAATTCCCTCTGAGAATTTTGACCTCATCATCTATAGAGGGGCATTCTTTTTCCCGACCTTTTTCAGGCCTGATCTTTTGGCCATTTTTAGCAGTTTGCGAACGGGAGGTATTGCAGTGATTGGAGGAGGATTCGGTAGATACACACCAAAGGATAGCATGGAACGTATTGGAAAGCGGTCGATAGAACTGAATCAACAGCTCGGCCGTGTCCGCGTCAATAAGAATGACCTGCGGTCAATGCTCCGATCATCCGGCCTGGAGCAGAAAGCGGAAATTACTGAGGAAGGCGGCTTATGGGTTGTTCTGAGAAAATAGTCAGAGGCGCTCTTCGGAACACTGATACGATACAATTTCAATGGACAAAGATCGTAGCCATAATCACTTTACTGGCCTCAGCATTGCCGGCCAGTGAAAAAAAGACCCTCGGTGTTGATTTCAATTCCGACGGTAAAAGGGACACGCTGAAGACGTGTTGCGATGGCGGAACGGTTTTAGTTTCACGTTATTTACATTGACCGGCGGCAGAACAAAGGAACCCCATAAGTATGAAACCGCTGGAGATTTCGGAAATTTCGTCTGAATTACACTTCTTGACGATAAATTACTACGAAAAGAGAATGGAGGATTCAAAAAGGTAATCGGGAAGATCATCTTCGGCACTTACAAACACAATGACCCGGGCACGCCCCTTGAATGGTGGCCTGACGCATAAGCGAAGGACAAGCAAATCAAGCATGATGAACCATTTTCGCAAATAATACCCTTTACACCGCGATGGATAAAAGGAAAGATGAACATCCCTGAATCCTGCCTGCAATAACAAAGAACTCATAACCCATCGGAAGAGCTCAGAAATGCCTATGGAAAGTTTCAGACCGGGTAGTGATTTCCATCAGCAAACCCCAATGATAGCTAAAGGATCTTTGTATGGCTGGATTGACCAGAAACCGGAAAAAGAAATATACCGCGGGAGGAATATGCCACCTTCGGTTGTCCTTACCTTGAAGTAATTGACCTTCGGTTGCCCTGCTTCATTGTTTTCTTCATACCACCTGTCAATAATTTCCGCTATAGTCCTGCGTCGTTCCTGAAAGACGAATGCCATGGGCCGCTCGTCAACTTTATAGCCGCTGTAGCATTCCACAAATATACGTTCATGCCATTTCATAAAAAATAAACATTGTCATTCGTTCATGCATTAATCATTATACCATAATAAATTATCGGAACGGAGTGTTTGTTTGTAATTGAAAGTGGGTGTTTTTATTCTGTCTATTGTTTTCTCTCGCGCCCTGTGGTGAAATGATATACTGTTTATTCCTGTGTTATTGTTATGAAGATACATAGCACGCATAATCCGGCTTCGATGCTTATGAGAGGCGCTCTTAGGCACCGCAATTATCGACTCTTTTTTGCTGGCCAGGGTCTTTCCCTTGTAGGCACATGGATGCAGAGAATCGCCGTGTCCTGGCTGGTCTATCGCCTCACGGGTTCGGCATTTCTCCTTGGGTTTGTTGGTTTTGCAGGTCAGATTCCCACATTTATTTTCGCGTCTTTCGCGGGAGTATTTATTGACCGCTCAGACCGTTACCGTATTCTGCTGGTTGCTCAGATCCTTGCTGCCGCACAGTCGGCTTTGCTTGCCTTCCTGACACTTTCTGGACATATAGAGGTATGGCATATCTTCCTGCTCAGCCTTTCTCTGGGTGTCATCAATGCCTTCGATATGCCTGCCCGTCAATCTTTCGTGATTGATATGGTGGAAGGAAAAGGAGATTTGCCGAATGCAATTGCCCTTAATTCAATGATGGTCAACAGCGCTCGTCTGGTAGGACCTTCACTCGCAGGCCTTTCTGTAGGCTATTTCGGCGAGGGTGTGTGTTTTCTTCTCAACACACTCAGCTTTTTGGCTATTGTTGCAGCCCTCTTATTAATGAAAGTAAAAAGAGTGGAACGGAAAACGTCAAATGCCCGTCCATGGCATGATTTAAAGGAAGGCTATCGATATGCCTTCGGCTTCGCGCCTATTTGGTATCTGCTCCTTTTGCTGGCTCTTATGAGCGTAATGGGCATGCCCTTTCAGATACTCATGCCGGTTTTTGCGAAGGATGTGCTTCATGGAGGTCCACATACTCTCGGTTTTCTTATGGCCGCCCACGGGATTGGCGCGCTCGTTTCAGCCGCCTATTTTGCTACCAGGAAGAACGTGCTGGGATTGGCACGGATAACTGCCGTAGCCTGTATGCTCTTTGGTGTGGGCCTTGTGGTCTTTTCTTTTTCGCGTCAGGTTGTTTTCTCATACATTGCCATGTTCGTCGCTGGTTCAGGCATGATGGGGACCATGACCTCATGTAACACAATTATTCAGACTGTCGTGGATGATGAAAAAAGAGGAAGAGTCATGGGTTTTTATGCCATGGCCATTTTCGGCATGGCACCTTTCGGAAGCCTTATGGCGGGAGGCCTCGCGAACCATATCGGAGCGCCCAATACGGTTCTTTTGGGTGGCGTTAGTTGCGCTGTTGCCGCGCTGATTTTTGCGGGAAAGCTCTCAGCGTTCCACAAGGCGGGCCATTCCATCTATGCTGCCAAGAATATCATTTCAGCGGACAAAACACTAGAATAGATTGTTGTTGCTTTACACTTATGCTGTCATCATGATTTTGTCTGTGCGTATTTTGTCCGCAGATAGGAAATTGCCTCACAAGCACAATGTATGCCTCACCAATGTCGGCGATTGAGCATATATTTTATTAATAGACCCTATTATATTGACATGACAGACCAGGATAAATATACTTCATGCGATGATTGAATTGAAGGATGTGACAAAACGATACGGTTCTCTTGTCGCTGTCAATAATGTTTCATTTTCTGTCGCGTCCGGTGAGTACTTCGCTCTTCTCGGGCCCAATGGCGCCGGGAAAACAACGATCGTCAAGATGCTCCTTGATTTTACACGGTCCACATCGGGACATTTGTCGATAAATGGTTTTGTCAGCACGAATACGGCAAGCCGGATTGCGGTTGGCTATTTGCCTGAAAACTGTCGTATTCCTCCGTATCTTTCCGGATGGCAGTATCTTGAGCGCTGCGCGAGACTATTGAATATGAGTAAATCTGACACGACAGATCAATGTAGACATATCGTCGAACTTATTGGTATGCAGGGAAAGGAACATGCCAGGACCGGTACATATTCCAAGGGTATGGTCCAGCGCTTCGGACTCGGCGCCGCCCTCATGGGGAATCCGAAGTTGTTGATTCTTGATGAACCTACTGCAGGTCTCGATCCAATCGGGATCAGAGAGATACGCCAGCTCCTCGAATCACTTAAAAGCCGGGTGCTGACGATCTTTCTAAATTCACACCTGCTATCGGAAGTTGAGAAAATATGTGATAACGCTGCAATTATCAATCAAGGAAGGCTTCTCGTGAAAGACAAAATTTCTGTTCTGCTCAGGGACGGTGACACGCTTGAAGATGTTTTTGTGCGGCTCGTAAAAGGTTAGTATGAAAATACCGGAATCTTTTTCTCCCATCACGAAGATCGCGCGATATACTTTCACGGATGAAGCAAAGCAGAAGAGCTTCATCATCATGTTCATTATCTGTGCCATATTCATATTTCTTGTTCGCGGATGTTATCAGGGCAATTATATGGTAAATGGACAGGAATTGGACTCCAAAGCCATTGTAGCAATAATATCAAGAGCAGTCTTTCACGTAATCGCCGTTGCAGTGATCCTCTTAGCGGGGCTCCTTTCCATGGGGGCCTTCAAGCGAGACAGGGATTATGGAATGCAATGGTGTGTGCTGTCCAAGCCCATAGCGCGTTGGCAATATGTTACGGGCAAAATACTCGGTTTGTGGATCTTGTCGATCATTTTCATGTTCATCCTCCATGGCATTGTTTTTGCCATTACATCCATAAATCTGAATATTTTCATGCCGGAATACCTTATTGCCTCACTGCTCTGTTCCTTCAACCTGCTTTTTGTTATTGTTACGGTACTGTTCCTGTCTCTTCTGATGCCCGACATCGTTGCTTTTCTTTGTGTTTTAGGTATGAGCATCATCAGTTTTGTCGGTGACGGTATATCCGCTTTAGTTCGCAGTCCAATGGGGCATGCAATGATGGGACAACCCGGTTCACATTCGGACGTAACGTGGTGGAAAACCGTCTACTATTTATGGCCCAAGCTTTGGGGTACCCAGCAATTCGCCACTTCGTTTATCAGCGGTGAGGGATATTATGGATTCGGGTCTCTCTATCCGCTTATGAATATCCTTATTTACTGCTGTATCCTTTGTGTGTTGCTGTTCTGGCGTTTCAGAAAAGAAGATGTTGTTTAACCCGGATTCATCATTTCCGTACTGACAATAATCCGCTGCTGATTCTTATTTTTTCCCGCTGGAAATTTTTACCCATGAATCGCGAAGTGCCACGATGCGGTTAAAAACAGGTTTTTCAGGCGACGAATCTTTTGCGTCAACGCAGAAATAACCCACACGTTCAAACTGATAGCGGCTGCCCGTTTTCGCACCTTGGAGGCTCGTCTCCACGTAGCAGGATGTGAGGGTTTCCAGAGAAGCGGGGTTGAAATGCTTTGCAATATCTTCACTGATATCTGCGGGATCAGGTATGCTGAAGAGCCTATCATAAAGGCGAACCTCTGCCTGTGTCGCGTGATTAGTGGAAACCCAGTGGATAACCCCCTCCACCTTGCGGCCATCAACGGGAGGAGCGTTTCGTGTTTCCGGGTCATAGGTACAGTGCAGTTCAGCAATTTCACCGGTCTTTTCGTTCTTGACCATACTCGCGAACCTTATGACATATGAACTTCGCAGCCGCACTTCACGGCCAGGCGCGAGACGCTTATATTTCTTCGGGGGATTTTCTTCGAAATCATCCCGTTCAATATAGAGTGTCCTTGAAAATGGAACCTGCCTGGTACCCATATCAGGATTTTGGGGGTGGTTTGCGCATTCAAGCAGTTCTGTCTGTCCTTCAGGATAATTGTCGATTACGACTCGGAGGGGACGCAAAACCGCCATCACCCTCGGTGCCCGGTCGTTGAGATCATCACGGACACAGCTCTCGAGCAATGCTACGTCAATGAGGTTTTCGTTTTTGGCAACGCCGATTGTAGCGCAAAATTTCCTGATTGCTTCCGGTGTGTACCCTCTGCGCCGCATCCCCGCTATGGTGGGCATCCTCGGATCGTCCCAGCCCGAGACAAATTTCTTTTCCACCAGTTCAATGAGCTTGCGTTTACTCACTACAGTGTAGCTTAAGTTGAGACGGGCAAATTCTATTTGTTGAGGACGGTCACCTTCAATCAACTGGTTAACGATCCAGTCATAGAGCGGCCGGTTATTTTCAAATTCAAGGGTACAGATAGAGTGGGTGATTTTTTCAATGGAATCAGAGAGGCAGTGGGCGAAATCATACATGGGATATATAGCCCACGCATTACCCATGCGGTAATGGGGCGCACGTTTTATGCGATACAGAACCGGGTCGCGCATGACTATATTCGACGAAGCCATGTCGATTTTTGCGCGCAGTACATGTGCTCCGTCGGCAAATTCTCCTGCACGCATCCTGGCGAACATATCAAGATTTTCTTTGATGGAACGGTTACGATATGGGCTCTCTCTGCCCGGTTCGGTGAGGGTGCCCCGATACTCCCGTATTTCATCGGCGCTAAGACTGCACACGTATGCCTTACCCTGTTTTATGAGTTCAACTGCGAATTGATAGAGTTGCTCAAAATAATTGGAGGCAAAGAAAAGACGGCTCTGCCAATCGAAGCCCAGCCAGTGGATATCATTAATAATCGATTCCACGTATTCCAGGGACTCGCCGGCGGGATCAGTATCGTCCATGCGCAGATTGCATGTGCCTCCATATTGGACGGCAATACCGAAATTGAGACAGACCGATTTCGCGTGTCCGATGTGGAGGTAACCGTTCGGTTCCGGTGGAAAGCGGGTGGCAACACGCCCCCCATGCTTGCCCGTTTTATTATCATCATCAATGATCTCACGGATAAAATCAGTTGGTGGGGATACATCTGTTGACGCCATACTCAAAAACTCCTTTAACCTTTCTCCCGATTTAGTGGGGTATGCCGGGAATGCCTGATTCTGCTAATTTTGTACCATATACACCAATCTCTTTCAAGGGGAGATGGAGACA
>CAZXVZ010000102.1:0-9651 GCA_964644085.1 uncultured Syntrophus sp.
ACCTGACTTTATTCACACCCTTCAGGCCTAAGAAGCAGCTCGTTTAGACGTTATTAAGCTAATATTTCCATGGCGTTGAAAATGTTTCCTACTATTGATTGACTGTTACACTGTAAAATAAATGTATCTTTCTCAATCTCTTCTTTTTCCCATTGAATGGTAAAACCGTTTTCGTTAAAGCGTTCAATATTGGAGCGTTTATAACCGAGAAGATGAGGGATATCCCGATTATTGAGATGGACAACAATGTGTTTTTTCCTCGCCGGCGCTTGGAGTAATCTTGCCATAACCGCGAGATAAAAAGCCCTGGACTTTACCATGTAGCCGTATGCGGGGTGATATTGACCGGCAAGGATATTTTCTTTTATGATCTCGTTATCGGTGAGGCCCATCTTCACAACAGGGATACCCTCTTTTAACGCGTTGAGATACATATAAACAACCCTGTCGAGAACAGTATCAAAGGAGGCAGGCACAAAGAGCCCTTTTTCGTGCATCTCGGCGAGCGGCGTTGCTTTAAGGACAACAAGCGGATAGATCCTGATATAATCAGGTTTGATATCAATCATGTGTCTAACTGTGTTTTGAATGTCTACCATGGTCTCATCGGGAAGACCGGCCATGAACTGCAGCGCGACGTTGAAGCTCTCTTTGGTAAGTGCTTTATAGGTTGCGATGAGGTCTTCGGCGGAATGCTGCCGGTTGAGCAGGGAAAGGATTCGATTATTAAACGTAGGTATGCCCAGTTCAATGACAGTTACCCTGTTCGTTCTGAGGATATCGATGATTTCATTATTCAGCGGGATCGGTTTCGTGGAAATCCTGAAGTTCGTAATCCTGTCCCTGAACTCTTCAAAGAAGGAGAAGATTTGTCGCAGTTGATCGGGTTTTATGCCGAACACATTACCACCGAAGAGGCCGACTTCATAGGGCCCTTGTTGGCTGCGCAGTGTTTTCGATATTGCGTTGCTTACGTGAGTGTCTATATGATCTACGATGAATTGTTGATTGCAGTAAATACATTTTTCACTGCAACCGAAATGGGGAAGAAAAACAGGAAGAATCATCTGCTCGATAAACCCGTACTATTTTCCACTCTTTTCCCCCTAAAAGCAATAGCCAAAGACAGTTATTAGTTGACTTTTTATGCCATCTCCCATAATCTTTTGCCATGCAAAAACTCTCTATCGGCATGTTTGATTCAGGTGTCGGAGGCCTCACAGTTTTAAGAGAAGTGAAAAAGCTGCTCCCCTCGGAACACATTATCTATTTCGGAGACACGGCCCGTGTTCCTTACGGAAACAGGTCACCGCAGGCTGTTACCAAATACGCCCTTGAAAGCGCCCTCTTTCTGCTCACAAAGGGCATTAAACTCCTTGCTGTTGCGTGCAATACATCTTCCGCGGTAGCCCTTCATCAATTGCAGAAGAAATTTCCCATCCCCGTCGTTGGTGTTATCGCGCCTTGCGCGAAGGAAGTTGTCACATCAACAAAAAACAAGAGGGTCGGTATCATCGGCACAAAAGCAACCATAAAGAGCGGCGCTTACGAGAGGTCTATTCAAAAGCTTGATCCTGATGTCAAAGTTTTTTCGAAACCGTGCCCGCTTTTTGTCCCTATTGCAGAGGAAGGCCTGGAAAATGATGAAGTGGCGTACCTCATGGCGGAAAAATATTTGAAAGACTTGCTCCGATCGGGTATTGATACGCTCGTTATGGGATGCACACACTATCCGATCCTGGAGGACGTCATAAAGAAGGTAATGGGGAAAGAAGTATCAATTGTAAACGCGGGAAAGGAAACGGCAAAAGAGATCAAAAACATCTTAGAGACAAAAAAAACCATCAATAATAAAGGCAAGGGAGGATGCGAATATTTTGTCACAGACGCACCTGACTCATTTGAGGAAATCGGCAGGCGCATTCTCAAAGAACCCCTTACAAAGGTAAGATCACTCAAAAACCTTGATTATAAAGATTACATCCTTTCTTCATGATTGTTGACGTCGCTTTTCCGATTCCTGTCGCAAAAACCTTTTCCTACGTTGTTCCTGATACGTGGGAACCTTTCGCGAAAAAATTTTTACGCCTTAAGGCGCCATTTCACAACAGGATACAAACCGGTGTTATTACAGAAATCCGTGACAACGATGGTCAGAATTTAAAAGAAATCCATGAAATTATCGACTTTTTTCCCCTTATCGACAGCGCACTCATGGAACTCTGCGCGTGGGCATCAAGTTATTATGCAACACCCGCGGGCGCTGTTCTCAAATATTTCCTCCCACCCAATTTGAATATCGAGGCATACCTTGCGGTTCAATCCAAAAAGGACGAGACATCGCGCATGAACAACCTTTCACTGAAGAAGGCCGTTCAACTTTTTGGAAGAGAAACCGTTTTTCACTACTGGAAAAAGAATTTCATAACACTGCGCGATTTTTTTATCGAAAACCCTTTTTTACCCATTGCTGAAGATAAAGAAAAAAAGATATTGCACGATAATGTTCTCTTTATCGGGCACGTAAGAAGCCGCCTCGATTACTACACAGAGGTTATCTCATCACAGCTGAACAGTGGGTCCAATGTACTCATGTTGCTGCCGGACCATCATGCCGCGGGAAATTATTTCAAAAATGTCTTTTCAGAAAAATTCGGTGATAAGGTGCTCTGGTACGGATCGGAAACTAAGACAAAATCAAGAATGGAGACTTTTTTTCGCGTGAGAAATGGCGAGGGATACCTGGTTCTCGGTAATAAAAGCTGTGTGTTTCTCCCTTTATGCAAGCCGGGACTGGTCATTGTGGAGAGACATGAAGAAGACGAGTACAGGAATGAGGAAGGATTCAAATTCAACGCCGTAATGGTTGCCGTGAAACGGGCATCAATTAGCGGAATTCCTGCTCTTCTGGGAAGCGCTTCACCATCAATGGAAATGTATTACTATGCGGAAAAAAATAAATTTAGAATCATTGAGAAAAAATGGTTACTCGATGAATCCTCCCAGGGGAAAATCTCGGTGCCCGATATTTTTTCTTCGGCAACATTTCTCGAAGAACTGACTCCCATTATTAAAGAGAAAATAGAAAACCGCGGCAAGATAGCTGTTTTTACACCGAGAAAAAACTATGGCTCCCACCTTGTATGCCATGATTGCAAGGCCCCTTTTCTCTGTCCACACTGCGAAAGCGTTCTCGACTACGAAAAAGAAATCGGGTTCCTTGTCTGTCCAGCGTGTGGCAAGAGCCTTCCCTATCAAGAACATTGTGGTAATTGCGGGAGTAATATCATCCGGTTTTCAAGAACAGGGGCCGAATATGTTGAAGAAAAATTAAAAGACATTTTTCCTGACCTGCGAATTATCAAGATTACCGGTGATTCTTTAAAAAATGAAATAAAACAGTTGAAAAAAGCGTCATCCGATGCACCGATTGTTTTCGTAGGAACACAATCTCTTTCAAAACTATATAACATTCATGTGCAGACACTTGTCCTTCTCGGATGGGAAGAGTTAAGGAAAATGGGGGGATACCGGTCAGATGAAAAGATGATCCAGATTCTTATGAATCTCATTGATGCTCTCACTCCCGATAGTATTTCGATCTTTATGGAAAAAAGGAATAAGATTGATATAAATGATTACCTGGAAAGTAATCGTTATTATCATGAGGAGCTTCATAGGAGAATAAATGCTGATTTTCCTCCTTTTCAGAGAGTCTTTCTTGTTGAAATTAAGACAAAAAGCAAAGATAAAGGAGAAAAAATCATAGCAGCGATAAGAAACATATTCCAGAAAGCGGGTATTGAAAACGCTCTATCGGGCATGCTCAAGGAGAAAAAGACACAGCATAAATGGAAACTAATCCTGAAAGGTGAAAATGCACAACTTAAGGACGCAGTTCTTGACCTCTACAATCTGCCGGGAGTGCACATAGAACCTGATCCCCTTTATTTTTAATAAAAAAACGGGAAGATGATAACATCTCCCCGTTTTGTCGTCTAGCCTTTATGATTACTTCTTTGCCGGTGCTGCAGGGGCAGCGGGAGTTGCCGGTGCAGCTTTCACTGGAGTTGCCGGTGCTGCTGCTTTTGGCGCTTCTTTCTTCACTTCTTCTTTCTTTGCTGGTGCCTTTTTTGTTACTGTAACAGAGCTTGCTATGTTCTTGCCATCTTTTTCAATGTATTTGACAAGCACTTTGTCGCCGACTTTAGGCTCTGCTTTCATTTTTACATTGGCTATGTCAAAAGCTTTTTCTTCCTTCTGCTTCTTAGCGCTTAAGGTCTTGGCCGTCATGTCAACAACGGCAACATCACCGGTGAACTGGTGTGTTTTTGGTTTTGCTTCTCTCTTTTCTGTCTTTTTCTCAGTAGCGGGCGCAGATTTGTCTGTGGCTGTTTTCGCTTTGTCTTTCGCCGCGTCTGCGGCTGCTTTGGCTGCCTTGTCTGTTGCCGTCTGTGTAGTTGACGCGGCGAATACGTTTGTCACGAAAGCGATGCTAACGAGAACTGCCAGTACAATGAATAATGTTTTCTTCATATCTTATTTCCTCCCCTTAAAATTTTACTTAACCGCAGTTTAAATATTCAGCACAAATCGTGCCACATTCATAATAATCTATAATTATTAGAGAAAATTAAACAATAATGTGCGCAATAGTTGAATTGATCGGAAAAATCCGACTAACCATTCAATATTAGTCGGAAAAATCCGATTCCCAATTCTTAATCGATTTATTTTGGAAAAGTTTTTTTGATAGACTTAATTTTTCTTTGAAATCGTATAAACCGAAATCTTTCAATTTGGCTATTCCGACAAAAAAGGTGTCTTTACTAATGCCAAGCCTTTCAATAATTTCTCTGGGTTCTGATAATTTTTGAAAATGGCCGTTCAAAGGGTCAAACTTTGTCAGATATAGATATAATCTGTACTCAGCGGCGGTAAGTTTCGCGTCGATTAGTTCATCGATGATTGTCTTTAGTCCGCTCAGCGAAATATCAGTTATATTGCTTTGCTGTACCTCAGCGGGAACGTGTTCAAGTTCGATGCGATCTCCTTCGCACATGATATAGGCACGTTCCAGGACTGATTCAAGCTGACGAACATTCCCAGGCCATACGTACTTCATAAAAACCCGTAAAACTTCAGTGCTTACATGCTTTGCAGTACCATGTGCGTCTTGAAGCTTTTTTAAGAAATGTTCAACAAGAAGGGGGATATCGGTGATCCTGTCTTTGAGTGGTGGAATGGTAAAAGCAATGACATTAAGCCTGTAATAAAGATCTTCACGGAATTTCCCTTTGCGTATTTCCTGATCCAATTTCTTGTTTGTCGCGGTAATGATTCTTACGTCAAGCTTGATTGTTTCTTTGCCGCCGATTCGTCTTATTTCCTTTTCCTGAAGGGCCCGAAGAAGTTTTGCCTGGGTGGTGAGCGAGAGATCACCGACTTCATCGAGAAAAAGGGTGCTTTCGTGAGCTTGCTCGAAAAGGCCGGTGTGACGCGAAAGAGCTCCTGTAAAGGCCCCTTTTTCATATCCAAAGAGTTCACTTTCAAGAAGCGTTTCAGGTATGGCCGCACAATTCATGGCGAAAAATGGTTTGTTCCTCCGTGGGCTGCTGTAGTGAATACTCTTCGCGAAAAGCTCTTTCCCCGTCCCGCTTTCTCCGTATATGATTACGGTAGAATTGGTAGGGGCAACTTTTTGAACAATTTTATAGAGCTCTTCCATGGAACCATGAACTCCAACGATATTTTCGAGATGAAACCTGTCTTTAAGCTGGTCCTTGAGCATTATGTTGTCTTTTACCAGTTTTATCTGGTTCAAGGCATTCTGAACCACGAGGAGCAGATGGTCTTTTTCGTATGGTTTTTCAAGGTAATAGAAAGCGCCAAGCTTTGTCGTTTCAATTGCTGACGGAATAGAACCGAAGGCGGTCATGATAATGACGTGGCACAACCTTCCCAATGCCCGTGCTTCCCTGAGTACTTCCTTGCCATCGATATCCGGTAGTTTCAGGTCGGTAAGGATAAGATCAAAGTTTCCGGACTTCAGAATTTCAATTGCCTTTTTTCCGCAATCGGTTTCCTCCACATAGAAACCTTCTTTTGAAAGAATCGTTTTGATAATATTTCTCTGATTGAAATCATCCTCAACAATAAGAATTGCACCTTTATCACGCTTCATAGTATGGTATCCTGATTGTTATCGTTGTTCCTTTATTGTGTTTACTCTCTATTGCTATAGAACCACCGTGTTCCTCGACAAAACGTTTTGTTATGGTAAGCCCGATACCGATTCCGAATTTCTTCGTCGAATAGTAGGGTTCAAAGATCTTTCCCATGGCATTTTGCTCGATACCCTCTCCATTATCAGTAACTGAAACACAGGAAAACGAATCTACCCGCCCGCATACAATATCTATCCGGCCTTCATCGTGAATTGCCTGCACAGCATTGATAATGAGATTCGTGAGGCATATCCGCGTATATTCTCTATCACAGTAAATACCACCATCATTATACGTTGTTGTTATCTTGATTTTTTCAGGTACTTTATCTTTCAGAAGTGCAAGCACTTCATTAACCAATGATTCGGGTGAAACCCACTCTCTGTATAATGTTATCTGTTTGCCAAGATAGAGAAAATTATGGATAAGCTCGTTGACTTTATGTATTTCCTTTAAAAGATTATCGAGAAGCATCTGGAGATCTTTTTTGTTTTCAATTCTATCACCGCTTATGGCTTCTTTAATATGGCCGACTGAAAGAGAAAGGAAATTAAGCGGATTTCTTATCTCATGAGCAATACCGGAGGAGAGTTGCCCGATCATCGAAAGTTGCTCCGTCTTTTTCAGTTTCTCCTCCAACACCATGCGTTCAGCCAGTTTATCGACCATTTCATTGAAGCTCTTGATGAGCACCCCTATTTCGTCTCCCCGGTTTTTTTCACGAATTTTTACGAGTTCTCCTTCAGCAATCTTTCTGCTTGCGTTTGCTATCTTTTTAATTGGATCTGTGTATTTTTCAGCAATGACAAGAGAGATAATTATCCCTATACAAAAAGCAAAAATCATGCTGAGAATTCTCTTGATGTGGCTTTGCCTGCGCAAAAGCCGGTAATCGTCAAGGGCCATATTGATGTGGATATATCCGATATTCTGCCCCTGAATAGTCACTGGCATGAGAATGTTGTAGAGTCTCTGTGTCTTAGTAAGATGATTGTCTCCAAGCCGGGCGGTGAACACGAGACCTTTTTTGCGCCAGTTTTTCTTTTCTGCGATTGTTTCTTTTGTTCCTATTTTTTGCGGATTGGAACTTGCGATAACCTCTGATTTATCACTCAGTATGGAAATTTCCCTTATTCCTTTTTTGTTTAACATAGTTACATAACTTTTGAGTCGTTCCGTGCTGTCTCCCCTTACCGTCAGTTCCTCTACACTGATCTGAATTGCTTTGGTGATATCGTCGATATTATCAGTCAATTTGTCAATGAGCTGGTCTTCGCTTCTTGAGTATAATATAGTAAGGGAACCTATAGAGATCAAAAGCAGGAAGAGAAGGATGAGGAGCATCTGTGTCCTCAGCGACATGCTGCGGAATATCTTTTTAACAGAAGACCATAGGGCTGATATTTTATCTATTATTATATCGTGCCTGTTTGATTGATCCATTCACGTTTATCCGCATATTTTGTATTATAGGTTATGACTTTTGGGATGTTGCAAGATAATTGTCAATCCTTTTCTTTATGATTTCGGGGTGGATTAATTGAAATATTTCCTTAAGGGGAGGACCGCTTTTCCGCCCGGTAAGAATTATCCGTAAAACCATATAAAAATCTTTTTTCTTAAGCCCTGATTCTTCTATCAGGGAATCGACAACATTTTCAAAAGAGGGTTTTTGGTATGCGGTAAAAAATATCGCTACCTTATTGATAAAACCTTCAGGAAGAGTAATCGCAGAAAGATAGGAAGTAGCATCTTCGTTCATATCGGCCCTGTCGAAGATGTGAAGGTACTCTTCCAACTCCTTCAGGGTTGCAGCATTTTCTCTCAAAACAGCTATCCTTTCTCCATAGTCATCAGATAGTTGGAGGTATGCAAGCAAAACGTCAGGGGGAAGATGTTTCAGATATTCTTTGTTGAACCAGTACAATTTTTCCAGATCAAAAAAAGAGTTTGTCCGTGAGAGGGAAGTCAGGGAGAAAGTGGCGATCATTTCTTCCATACTCATTATCTCTTTGCTCACGCTCCTGCCGACGGTGCAAAGATAGTTTCTAAGGGCCTCCGGCAATATTCCCATTTCGCGAAAATCACGTATTCTTGTTACCCCGTGCCGTTTGCTGAGAGGCTTATCATCATCGCCGACAAGCAATGACAAATGACCATACTGCGGGGGAGTAGCACCGAAGACTTTAAAGAGCATGATTTGTTTCGGGGTATTTGAAATATGATCTGCTCCACGTATCACATGCGTAATACCCATGAGCATGTCATCTACGGCCGCGGCAAAATTGTACGATGGCGTACCCCCCTGTTTCATAAGGATGAAATCATCAACACTATACGGAGGGAACGTGACTTTACCCCTGTACACTATGTCGTCGAACGGAGGAACCATCCTACTTGATGCATTAAACCGTATCACATGGGGCGCACCATTTTTTTCAAGATCTGAAATTTCATGCTTCGAAAGCTTTTTGCATCTTCCGTCATACCGCGGAGGCTCCCCTTTCTTCAAGGACATGCTGCGCATCTCCTCAAGAGTCTCCCGGCTGCAAAAGCATTTGTATGCCGCATCCTTTCGCAGGAGATCGTTCACATAAGAATGATAAAGGGCGAATCTCTCTGTCTGTCTGAGAGGACCTTCATCCCAGCTGATTCCAAGCCACATAAGATCATCAAGGATTGACGACTCATAAGAAGTGTCTGATCTCTCCAGGTCGGTGTCTTCTATGCGCAGAATGAATCTTCCCCCTTCTTTTTTCACAAAAAGATAATTTAACAGTGCTATTTTTGCGTTGCCCACATGGAGATGACCCGTCGGACTGGGAGCGAATCGCACCTTAACCATTATAAAAACCTGCCCGTTTTGTTCAACATCAACGTATCCAGTTTAAATCTCCAGTTTATTTTTCTGATTTATGCCTTTTCAACGAGCGCGACAGCCTGTGCCGCGATTCCTTCCTTTCTCCCGGTAAACCCCAATCCTTCAGTTGTCTTTCCTTTAATGCTCACGAATGTTTTATCAATTTCAAGCACTTTCGCCAGTCTTGTCACTATTTTTTCCCTATAGGGCAAAATCTTTGGTTCTTCGGCTATAACGACGGTATCTATATTCATGATTCTATATCCCTTCTTCTTTACAAGTTCCTTTACGTAGGTAAGTATTTGAACGCTTTCTATACCCTCGATGCTCTTATTACTATCCGGAAAGTAAATGCCGATATCTCCCTCGGAAATTGCTCCAAGGATTGCGTCACATATGGCATGGATCAATACATCACCATCAGAATGCCCGAGAAGACCCTTGTCACAAGGAATCTCCACTCCTCCCAGAATCAGTCGTCTTCCCGCAACAAGACGGTGGGCATCATACCCTGTGCCTATTCTCATACACCGCCCTTCAACTGCGAAATAATACCGCGGGCAA
>CAZXVZ010000103.1:0-9649 GCA_964644085.1 uncultured Syntrophus sp.
GTTAGATTGAAAGACAATACTCAATGATCAAGCACCAAAGGAGAAACGATCAATCGAAATAACAAATTCCAAACAATCAGGTCTGATTCAAGTTGGAAATTGTAATGTGGTGCTTATCTTTTTGTTTTCACGATATGAAAACCCGGAGGGCGAATGAGATTACTGTGACAGAGAGGACATTTTCCCGGTTTTGAGAGCCTGTCTCGCTTTCTGAATGTGAAACCGCATTTTGCGCATTCTGCCGGAATCGTTTCGAGACGCCGGTTATTTTTATTTGAGGTTTTTCTGATATGTTCAAGGTGATCGCAGACCTCTTTTTCCGTGATACGGATGAACTGCGAGATATCTTTCGCGGTGAGGGTGTTTTCTTCCAGCAGCGCCGCAATGTATTTTCTCATGGTCTCGTTTCTTTCAATTAACGGTATCAGCGCCTTGTTTTTTTCGTGTCGGTTTTGAGGCATAATGCAGTTTTCGTGACGCGGGTGAACGCGTGGAAATCTATTCAATCATAGATTGCCGGTCATTGAGGCCATTCCGCCTATGGTCGGTCAAAGAAAAGTCAAGCAGATTTACTGAGCCGCTTTCACTTTACAGGTTCAGTTCGAGGGTTACCCGCGTGAGACCGTTTTCGAGTCTTTGCGGGATAAAACCCAGCCTTTTTGTTGCCCTGAGCATCCTTTCATTATCGGAAAGCACCACCCCATAAATGCTGTTTAAATATTTGTCCTGGGCGATGCCGATGAGCATGTCCATTAACTTATAGCCAAGACCTTTTCCCTGATACTTATCGTGGACAACGGTAGCGAATTCACCGTCGCGGGTACCGGGTTCTATAACGAGTCTCCCAATTCCGATGATCTTTCTTTTTTGACCTTCTCTCACTTCAGCAACAATGGCCATTTCTCTGTCGTAATCAATATTACAGAAGCGCACCAGCACTTCGTGAGTGATGCCTATGATTGGTTGAAAAAACCTTTCCTTCATCGATTTTTCGGAAAGAGTGGTGAGCAATTCGTATTCAAGGGGTTCATCTTCGGGCCTGATGGGCCTGAGAGTTACCTCTTGCCCGTCGTTGAGCCTCCAGGCCACAATGTAGCGTGTGGGATAGGGTGTCATCACAAGATGAGGATATTGACGTGTAGGGTCCAGACCGGACGGATCGATAATAATCCTTGCATCCAGGGCAAGCGGTTTACCTTTCGATATGGCGATAGGATTTATGTCCATTTCAGCTATTTCGGGGAAATCAGTAATGAGATTTGAAAAATTTATTATCATCTGTTCCAGAAGTCTCATATCTGTAGGTGCCTTTCCCCGGTAGCCCTGAAGCATTTTCAGGATTCCCGAATCCTCAACAAGCCGCCTTGCCAGCGTTTGATTCAGAGGGGGGAGTCCGATGCTGATGCTCTTCATGATCTCAGCGCTGACACCTCCGAGGCCGAAGAGGATTATTGAACCAAAATCATTATCTTTCTTCGCTCCGAGGATGATTTCATAATCAATCTTTTCAAGCATTTTCTGGATGGTGATACCGCTGATGCTGGCCTTGGGAGCATTTCTTCCCACCACATCCATCATAGTGGCGTATTCTTTCCTCAACACTTCTTCGGAGTTGATCCCCACAACAACTCCGCCGATGTCTGTCTTATGGGTAATGTCAGGTGAGAGTATTTTAATGACAACAGGGTAGCCGATCGAATTGGCCACACTGACTGCCTCTTCAACATCACTCGCCGTGTATGTCTTGAACGATGATATTCCGTAGGATGCGAGGAACCTCTTCGATTCCACCTCTGAAAGAATAGTCCTGCCTTCCTTTAAAGTTTTTTTGATGAGTGCTTTCAGGTTGTTTTTAGGAGGCGCCTGATCAACAGGCAGGTCTTCCGGCGCTTCATAGATCAGTTCAAGGTTACGTCCGTACTTGTACATATACATATAGGTCTTCACCGCTTCTTCCGGCGTTATATAGGTTGGAACGTTATTGTGGATCAGGATTTCTTTCGCGTCATCTATTGATTCTCCTCCCATCCAGGTGGCGATGATCGGCTTTCCCGCTTTAGCTGCAAGCTGCGCAGTGGCTCTCGCGAGTTCAATCGGGTTAGCCGGGCCCTGGGGTGTGTAAATCATGAGTATGGCGTCCACTCCGGGGTCTTCAAGGCACTGGTGCATGGCTGTTGTATATCGTTCAATAGAGGCGTCTCCGAGGACATCTACCGGATTGCCCTTGCTCCAAAAGGATGGCAGTGATTTGTCAAGTGTCGCTATTGTTTTTTCGGACAGTACGGCCAGTTGTCCACCGAGTCCGATAACCGCGTCTGTTGCCATTACTCCCACTCCACCCGCGTTTGTAACAATTGCGAGACGGCGTCCTTTTGGAAGATGGCGGGAGTCGAGGACTTCAGCGGTATTGAAGAGGTCTCCTGTGCCATCAATCCTTACGACCCCGGCTCTTTTGAACGCGGCATCATATACTTCATCGTCGCCGGCCATTGAACCCGTGTGAGAAAGAGCGGCTTTTACGCTCTCCGTGTATTTACCAGGCTTCAGAATGATAATGGGTTTATTCCGCGCGAAACCTCTCGCGGCACCCATAAACTTCCGTGCATTACCAACCCCCTCCATATAGATGAGAATGCTTCTTGTGTACGGGTCGTCTCCGAGAAAATCGATGAGGTCACCAAAATCGATATCAATCATTGATCCCAGCGATGCAAACATACTGAAGCCAATCTGCACGGTAATAGCCCAGTCAAGAATAGCGGTACCCAACGCTCCGCTCTGGGAGATAAAGGCTATATTTCCCGGATTTGGATGTCTGTCCAGAAATGACGCGTTCAGGTTGATTGTCGGGCGTATAACCCCGAGACAGTTGGGACCGACAATCCTCATTCCGTGAGCTATCCTGATTTCCGAGATCTTGTTTTCCAGTTCTTTTCCTTCCTCGCCGATTTCTTTAAATCCTGCGGAGACAATGATCGCTCCCTGGAGCGGGGTTTTCGCGCAATCGAGAAGGGCATCGGGAACCATTTTTGCCGGTGTCGCTATAACAGCAAGATCGATTTCTTCGCTGATGCTCGAAACGGTCTTGAAGGTTTCAATACCCATAACCATTTTTCTGTTCGGATTGATGGGAAATATTTTTCTGTCCTTTGATCGCAGCAGATTCTGCATAACGGTAGTACCGATAGCTCCTTCTTTATCGGTGGCGCCGATAAGAGCAACGGTTTTTGGATTTAACATTCTTTTTATATCGCCGGGTTTCATTGTTGTTACCTCACTATATTTAGCTAAATGTTTTTTATGGGTCTTGTTATGGGTGCTCACGGCGTTAGTTTATCAAAATATGAACCAAAAAGAAAGGATTGAAACAAGTAAATATGTAATATTATGAAATAATTTGTTAAAAATATTTTAGCTAACGGCCGTGAAGGCAGACAACCGTTTCAAGATGTGAAGCGTGGGGAAAAAAATCAAAGGGAGCTATTTTTCTGATTAAATATTTCTTTTCACAAAACAGCTTAAGGTCTCTTGAAAGCGTTGATGGATTGCAGGAGACATATATAATTTTTTCGGGTTCAAGTTCGAGAATAACCCTGAAGGCCTTGTTGGTTATGCCGCTGCGCGGCGGGTCAATAACGAGAATGTCCGGTCTATGTACCGGAACGTTTTTTAAAACATTTTCAACGGCCGATGCATGAAATGAGCAGTTTGTCACAGCGTTGATCTGACAGTTCTCAATAGCATTGGTTATATTTTCCGGAAGAGAGTCAATGCCGGCCACTTCCCTGACGTGGGGAGAAAGAAATATTTCAATAGGTCCCGCACCGCAGTAAAGGCCGAGCAATCTTTGATTTTTATCAAAGGCCGCCAGATCTGGTATTTTTTCATAAAGTTTTTCCGCTGCTTTAGGATTTGGTTGAAAAAAGGACTGCGGATGAATGTGAAATGTAAAGTGACCGATACTTTCTTCTATATAAGATTTGCCCGCCACAGGCAGTGTTTTTTCATATCGGACCACGTCTGACCATCCGTTATTAACAGTACCATAAAAACTCTTTACCTCCGGTATTCGCTGATTCAGCATGTGCCACCATAGTTTCATATCGGGCAGGGTACTTGTTGTTTCAAGGATACACATGAGCTGTCCTGTTGACTTTGATTCCCTGATAATGAGATGGCGCAAAAACCCCTGTTTTGTTATGGGGTTGTAAGGAACAAAATGATTCGCCTCTGCAAAGTCTACGAAGAAAGGTACTATTTTTTCCATGAGCGGACTGAATGCACGGCATTGACGAAGCGGAACAACCCTTGCATGGTATTGCTCGAAGGGAGAGATTCTTTCGCGAAGCCCCAGCGTTATCCGCCCATGACTTTCTCCGAAGGCGAGTTCAATTTTGCCGCGATAAAAAGAAGTGTCTGGTGACGGGGTTACGGATGAAACTTCAATATGATCCAAATTGATATGACCGAGCCTTTTCAATGTCTGCCGCAGGTAGTTTTCTTTGATAGCAAGTTGATGATCGTAGGCAAGGTTCTGAAGGGTACAACCACCGCAGAGACCGAAGTGCGGGCAGGGCGGATTGACCCTGTAAGGCGAGTTCTCTTCAAGGGATATTATTCTGCCGTATCCGAACCTGTTATCCTTGTTTATTATTTCCACACGGACACAATCTCCGGGAAGCGCGCCCGGTACGAAAATCACGTAGCCGTCTTTTTTTCCCACACCATAGTTGTTGGGAAAGGCAATATCGTCAATAAAGATCGAGTGACAAGAACCGTTCGAAGGCCGGCCGGTTTTACTGTTTTTCATTGGATTGCAGCGGATTGCTCCGTTGAGGAAATGTGACGGTAAATGTTGTACCGCCCGATTTATGACAGTCATCAACAGTCTTGCAATGAGCGCATTGGGCAATACTTCCGGGGCAGATGTCGCTGTCAGTGGGTATATATACGCATCGCGTGCTTTTCAAGGAAATGTCAAAACCATAGCGCCGGGCGTAATATTTTATGCGGAGAAGATCAAGGCCTTTGCCGCCTGCCCCGAACTCAAAAGGCTTCTTTGTTGTATAGAGTTCGGTATCTTTTGTGTGGAAGAGACCATCCAGGAGAGAGGCCTGGTTTTCCTCGGTAATACCGATGCCCCGGTCTGCCACACGAAGGATAATCCCCCTATCGTCCCGATCCGTGCTTATTTCAATCAATCCTCCATCAGGCGTGTTTTCGATGGCATTCTTAATGAGGCCTTCGGCAACTCCCCTGAGAATGAAAGGGTCCATGAAAATAAACGAACCGAGGAAGCCGTTGACCTTGAAATGCAGGTTGCGATGGACTACGGCCTTTTTTGTCTTTTCGACTAAGGACAAAATAAACTGATAGAGGTCTATGGATTGAAAAGACTCAGTGCTGCCTGCCAGATAGGTGCTCGTCCATTCCTTGAGGGCCTGCCAGTGAGAGCGTATCGCTTCCGGGATTTCCGAGAGATCTCCCATCCGCTCCAGCAGACGATCAAGATCGTTGAGCGCCATTCCCGCTTCAACCTCCTGCGACACTCTGAATATCTCATCGGTTTCACGTGAAAGTTCAAGAAGGCGTTCCGTGTTTCTTTCCAGTGCGTCAATGATATTACCCGATGCAAAAGACGGCACATCTTCGAGCTTGCGCTTTAAAATTCTGATATTTCCCTGGATGACGGCGAGAGGCGTTTTCAATTCATGGGAAACATGATTTACCGCTTTCGTTTTTGCCTTGTTCAAGCGTTCCAGTTCTTTGTGGGATTTCATGAGCGCCTGTTCAGCAAGTTTTCTTTCCGTTATATCTCTGAGATAGATAAGGTAGACGGATATGCCCCGGTAAGTAATGTTTGCGGCAGATACTTCCACAAAGAGTATGTTCCCTTTTTTTGTGAGTCCTTTGAATTCGTATCGCGGCGGTACAGGTTCATTATTCTGCCTCCTGTTCATGATGTCTGTTACCATCTCAATATCATCAGGATGTATGGTAGATTTGATTGATTTCCCGATAATCTCATCAAGGCTGTCAAACTCAAACATCCTGACAAATTGTTTGTTCGCGTACTGGCATATATCACCATGGAGCATTGTGATGCCGTCATTGGAATTCTCAATGGCGACCCGGTATCGTTCCTCGCTTTCTACAAGGGCCTCCTCGGTTTTTTTGCGTTCTGTTATATCGAGCATGGTACCTTCATAAGAAAGTATCTTACCGTTCTTATCACGAAAGGCCATAGCATTCATGGACACCCAGTGTGTAATTCCGTTTTTCATGCGCAGTTGAGCTTCAAAATTCTGAACTGAACCGGATTTGTGGAGAAGGTCTATCAATCTGTCGTGATCCGATGGGTCAACAAAGAGTTCCCGTGCGGAAATGGAGTCCGTGATTTCATCAGGAGACTTGTATCCGTGCATCCTTGCCAGTGAAGGGTTGGCTTCTGTAAAATAGCCTCTCCGGTCTGTTTCAAATATTCCTTCCTGTGCATTCTGAAAGATGCTGCGGGATTTTACCAGTGATTTTTCGACTTCTTTCCGCTTTGTAATATCTCGCATGTAGATAAGGTAGACAGATATGCCGCGGTAGGTGATACCGGCAGCGGAAACCTCGACGAAGAGGGTATTGCCTTTTTTTGTAATCCCTTTGAATTCATATCGTGACGGAACAGGTTCGCCGCGTTGCCGTCTATTGATGATATCGGTTACCATTTCAATATCATCAGAGTGAAAAATAGGCTTAATCGATTTTCCGACGATCTCTTCAGGGCTGTCAAACTCGAACATTCTCATGAATTCTTTGTTCGCGTAATGGCACAAATCCCCCTGGAGAATTAAGACGCCGTCGTTTGAATTTTCGATGGCAACCCTGTACCTTTCTTCGCTCTCCAGGAGAGCCTCCTCGGTCTTTTTGCGCTCTGTAATATCCAGCATTGTGCCTTCATAGGAGAGCGCTCTGCCGTTTTTATCCCGGAAAACCATAACGTTCATGGATACCCAGTGGGTTTTTCCGTTCTTTGTGCGCAGTTGCGCCTCAAAGTTCCGGACAGATACCGAAGAGCGAAGAAGAGCTAATAATCTGCTGTGGTCTGAAGGGTCAGCGAAGAGTTCCTTTGTGACGATAGAATGCATGATCTCATCGGGCGAATCATATCCGTGAATGCGCGCGAAAGAAGGATTAGCCTGTGTGATACGGCCTTCACGATCTGTCTGGAATATGCCTTCCATTGCGTTTTCAAAGATATTTCTGTATTTTGCCTCAGTTTCCTTGAGGGTAGTTTCAAGTTCTTTCAACTCCCCTTCCGGTTCTTGGAAATTGCGGTTGTTTTGTGTTATCCCTGTTTTTTTCGATGACGATGTCTTTTTATTGTTAATTTTTTTCATTATCCTGTTTTTTCCCTAAGGCCGGCATTATTATCATATATTGGCATACCTCCATTTTCTCTCATTGCGCGCAGTTATCTTATTTTGAATTATATCCATTACGTTCAGGCATGTCAAAAGGTGCGTCATATTTGTAGGCCTTGCCTTTCAAGGATTTTTCTCAGGAAGAATAAATAAAGATATGTTCTCCAATCCCGTTATTAAAAACCTCCGGCCCAACTTTTTATCCGGAAAGAGAAAAGCTGAAACTGCCTGACCAGAGGAGGAACGAAGTGGACCCTCAACATAATTATAGCATCATTATATTCATCGCGTTATGAAGAAAACAGGCACATCTCGGTTTACGTTGCCTGCTGTCTCTGGATTCGTGGATGCCATTGGTTTTATTCGACGCTGTAATACGTAGCAAAAATTTCGTTGATCGATCTCGTCTCCGGCAATACGTAGACTATGCCGCGTGTGCCTGCAAAAGAGGGATTTACAACGCTATCGTAGAATTTCGCGGGTACATTGATACAACCGAAGGAAATGCGGTTGTCAAGCGGTGTCGGAGTGGCGAGACGTTCCAGGCGCCGCTCCTTGGGGTTATTTGTGACAACCCTGTGGAGAGAAACTGCAGTTTTGTAATCGACCCAGAGGATGTCTTTTCCGTGGAAGTTCCGGCCGATGTAAGCGACAAAACGACCTGCAGGCGTGGTGCGGTCTTCAGGACGTATGGCCGACAGCTTTTTTTCTCCAATACCGGGAACCGAGTCGTCACCCTTTGCCAGACCAAGCAGAACCGGGGAAGCGCCGCGAAGCTGGCCATTCGCGTTAAATACAAAGACTTTAGCGTCTATTTTGTCAACAATCGCGAATGGCATATCATCATTGTCGCCTGAATCAACAACCCAGTCCGCCAATTGCTGGACTTCTCTGGATTTATACTCTCCATCAAAGTTCGCTCTTTTGGGAGGAACGACTGCCGCCGGTTGCGCCTCACCGGTAGTAAGGGCCGATGAAGCTTCCTGTACCGGTGGTGTTTGATTTTGACCGGATAGCTGTGCCGGGGTATCTATGGCAGCGGCCCGGCAGGGGATCAAACTGATGACAAGCAGGACAATGAGAAATAGTCTGATTGTTAACGGCCTCTGAGGGCGCCCCTTTCCCGAATGCTCTGCGCACCGCAATGCCTTTATAAAAAACAACCTGATATTTTTTTGAATTGCCGGCAATTTTCTCTACCGCGCCATTTCATTATATCCGGTAATGAACAGGTAAGCCCCGCGTCATGTTTTATCAGTCAGCGGGGCTGGTTACCGGTATTAATTTTTAATTGCGGTCTTTTTTAGCCGGTTCAGGGCAGATCGGGCACGTAGGACAGACCTTCGCGGGCGGACATGCCGGGCAAGGAGCACACTTTACTGCAGGCGGACACGCCGGCGCAGGCGGACATGCCGGGCACTGGACTACGGGAGCCGGAGGAGGTGTTTCACCTTTCACTTTCTGCTGGAAGCATCCGCAACCGCCCAGGGTTACACTGAGGACAAAGACCACTAATACGAGCCAAAACATTTTTTTCATGGTACACCCCTTCTTAAATATTTTTTTTACTACTAACCGCCTTAATACTTATTAAACATTAAGAATAAAGAGCCGAAAAACCTGTCCACAGGTTCTGCAACTCCATTCTTAAAAGCTATTAAAGCCTCCGAATCCTGCAATATAATACAGCGATGTGGAGAAGAATTTCTGGAGCAGTCTACTGATGCTGAAATTTTTATTACCACTCAATACCTCTTTAACGATTATAGCCAAGCAATTAACATACTGCAAGCCAATAATTAAAAAATATTAATATTATGAAGCGCTGTTTGTCAAGCATTATTGATTACTATTTCTTGGATATGGTTTATTATCGATTTATTTGAAGTCAGATTGTTTAATAATATCGCCTGTTTCCCCATCTACTTTCACGATCCAGTGGTCTTTTGACCTGCATTTTCCTTCCAATGCTCCGCGCAGACTGCACGCCTTCTTGATTATCCAGACCGGTCTGTTGGAAAAGTGATCGATTTTCAGATCGTATGTATAATTATCATAACCGGATAAACGATAGCGCATATGCTGATTGGCTTCATATTCAGCGCTTCGGGCGGAGAGTTTTATCCGGTCGAAATCAACCGCCGCCCCGCTGAAACCGGTCTCCTTTTTCACGTGCAGACCAGCCTCCATTCCGATAATACCGCTTTCCACCTGCCGCAGGATTTTTACTTTGCCTT
>CAZXVZ010000104.1:0-9602 GCA_964644085.1 uncultured Syntrophus sp.
AATAACGTCTAAACGAGCTGCTTCTTAGGCCTGAAGGGTGTGAATAAAGTCAGGTGGGTTGAAATATTATGTTTTATATTGGATCATAATTATGCCAAACAATTTTTTTAATCGTTAAATTAATATTTGAACTTAAATTTATAGAGACAATTTTATTTCTTTTCCGACATATCGCAAACATGGTGTCGGGATTATCCTTAAGCAAACCGTCGTGAGGTTAAGGAAGCTTGGTCTTTTTGCGTATGCAAAAAGTTCCGAAACCGAACGCGAGCGATTGGAGCCGCTGGAGCGGCATGAGCGTGTTTGCGAAGGATATTCCGACGCCATGCTTATCCTTACCTACCACTTTTCTATTTTGAGTCCCCCTATTCCTTCATACACTATTTTGCTTTGAAGAGACTCTTTTACAGCATCTCTAAAAACCTGCTTTCTATTTACATTAAGTGAAGACGTTAATTTCAGGAAAAACCTCATACGGTCTCCCAAAGAAATCCTCCTTGGTATGGTTGTATTGAGTTGTATCAGTATCCTTTCCAACCTCTTTTCGCTGATTTCTTCAAAGACAATATCTTCAACATCGAGGAGGATGAAGCGGCTGTCATTGATAACAAATATATTGCAGGCTTTCATGTCCCTGTGCGATATTCTTTGACGGAAAAGAGCCCGGAGGAATAAGGCAAATTTGTAAATAAATGTTCTTTTTTCAGCATCAGTCATAACGTCATATTTTCCATCGAGGAATCGATCGAGTTCTATACCTCTATGGCCCAGATCTTCCATCGCGATGTAGCCATCAGAAGACAATATGGGCATTTTCATATGGTAAGGACGGGGTGCGACACTGCTTCCGAGGTATGTCAACACGACATGATTCTCCCATGCGGTCTTTAACCTCTTTTGCTGACGATAAATTTTACGGATATGGTCACTATAGAGTTCAACAACAACCTTTTTATCATTCTTGATGAACGTCACAAATTCTCCGCTTGCTTCAGTTTCCAAACCTTTTACATATATATATCCATCGGAAACCCTCAGCGTCGAGGTGTTTCGATAAGCCCTCTTTTTTTTGTTGGTGACCCACCTTCTCTTAAGGCGCCTGATCTCATATTCGATCTTTTGTCTGGTTTTTTTATCGCAGCCGTATTTTGTAAAGAAAAACTCTCGTTCCCTGTCAGATATATCATCGTAAATCATGCCCAGGGCATGAGTCATATTTGACATTTCGTCAGCGCCGCTGAAACTGTTCCTGATTTTTGTCTTATGGAGGTCGATGAGGTAAAGTTTGTTGCCTCGCATTATAATATTATCAAGATGCAGATCATTATGACGAACGTGTTTTTGCTTTAGCTGCTTGAGAAAGTTGGAAAGAAGAATCAGAAGATGGTCCCTGTCAACGGTTTTCTGAATCATGTAAAGGAGGCTCTGCCCGTCTATATACTCTTCCACAACCGCCGAGACATTTTTTGCTATGCCATACCCAAGAACTCTTGGAGTCAAAATGCCAAGGGAAGCAAGGCGCTCACCTATCTGAAATTCAATTTTCCCCCGAGGTTGGAGAACATGACGTATCCGGTTTGTAAAACCATTTTCCAGAAAAGACTTGATAAATACTTTCCCTACCTGATAATCAAGAACAACGTGATGTCTTCTCTTGTTTTCGGGATGAGAAAACTGCTGAACAATACTCTTCAGGCCTTCTTCCGTGAGAGACCAGATTATACTGCCTGGAGAACATGCTTTTATTGCAGGTTCTGTCATTTATAAATCTTCCTTGTGATTGTTTCATACAGGACATCGTAAAATATGGGCGCGCAGGAGGCCAGTGAAAACGATCGAAATACAGCCTCTCTTCCATTTAATCCCATGGTTTTCTGTTTCTCCCGGTCTTCAATCAGAAGGGACAGTTTTCCAACCCATTCCTCCTGAGAACTCGCAAAATAGCCGTTAAAGCCTTCACGGACAACGTCTTTGTTAACACCTACCGCTGTGCAAACAGCAGGTACACCAACCCCAAAATACTGGAGTATCTTGAGACCACATTTACCCTCAGACCATGGGTCCTGTATAAGGGGCATGACGCCGATGTCGAGTTCGTGGAGATATTCGATTTCACGTTCAACGCTCCACACCCGCTTGACAACAGGTATATTAACACAGTCGAAAAAAATATCACAAATGATTTCAAGTTCCACCTGAGGGTATTTCTGGCCGAGTTTTTCAAAGACAGGCCGCATTTTTTGCAGATAGTGGATGCTCCCATGATCACCGATCCAGCCGATAGTTACCTTCTTTTTTTCAGGGTTATACTTTTTTTGCGGATACCGGTCCTGATTTATAACGGTTGGTATTGTTATCACGTCGCTGCTATATTGTTCCGCCTGCTTCCTGAGGAAGGTGTTTCCGGCAATGACGGAATCTGAGGCCCGTATCATGGACGCAAATCTTTTCTGACGTGTCGCCGAATAAGGCGATGAAGCCTTTGAGTTTTTGTACATGACCGCGTCATCAAAATCATAGATGATTGTTTTTGCTCTTTTCTTGAGCAGTTTGAGAAACAGGCCATGGAAGCGCTTTCTCTGGAGAAACAGGCAATCGTAATGAGGAAGATTATGGAAAAAAGCGTATAAATCTCTTGCTGTCGCCGGATATGTTGTGACTTCAGCCTTGACACCTTTTGATTCCAGATAGGGAAGGTACTGGAGAACCCGGTATCTGCTCGCTGCAACTTCCTGCCCCTGAATAAGGAAGAGCACCTTCATTCGAATTCCTTAATCAAAAAGAATTTTTCCTGTGTGATATACGTTATAATGCACAAAATATAACATTGATTCAGATGCATTTCAAACAATGCCGTTGCCTGTAAATAAAAAAACATCCGGCTGTGGCTATTTCCCGTCGAGGTCTTTCATTTGTTGTCTCAGATATTGGAGGTGACGGTCGATGTTTTCATTGGTGACAAAAACGCCGAAATCTTTCGGTACATTCGTATTCTGATAACCAAACATACGTGAAAGTATCATATCGCCCACAATACCGCGGAAATGCCATGCCTCATAGTAGTAGTATGTATTGATTGTTATGGAATTGAGTCCGGAGAAATCCCAGAAGTCGGTAAGCCCGGCCACCTCTCTCCTAAACCGGTCCATCTCATCGGGTCCCGCGTCAAGATATTTTGTTTTGTAGAGGGGAACGACAAAAAATTTCAATTGGATTTTATTTTGTCGCGCGAACTCGATAAGTTCCTTGATGTCTCTGACAACGCCGTCCATGTAAATATCTTCCGGCCGGAACCGTCTTTGAAATTCCTTTCTGTTTGCGTGTGCCGCAGGGTCTTTTTCAATGACGTGGTCTGCATTGGGAGAAAAGGTCTGGCCTGTTTCATATATATCGTGGCGGACAATATCTTCCCCCCTGTGGCCTCTCAATTTGTTCCAGTAACCACTCAAGCATGTTTCCATTATGTCCCAGTCATACCAGTAGAAAAGGTATTGCAAAAAATAAGGAAAACGGTACTCATTGAGAACGGGAGGATAGGGATGTCTCATGGGCTGGCTCAAATGTTCCTTGGGATTGTAATTATAAGAAACCTCATCAAGGGCAATAAGGGCAAATTCTATCTTCACACCTTTTTTTACCATGTATTTCATGCTGTCAAGATATTCACGGGGCAAGCCTCCGGCATGCTGCATATTGTAGCATCTGCCGCCTTTTATTTTTCTCACATCGATATGATTTGCCCTTGACGATCCGAAGAGGAAGCAATCAAACCGATCGGGGTGCTCGGTCACATGGCGTACTTTTATGTAGTGTTTGTTCGGTTCAATGAACTGCCACGAGAAATCCTTGCGGAAAATCCCATAAGGATCAAGGACATAATTCACAACAGCAACAAAGCCAAGGCCGGCTATTATCAAAAGAAGTGCCCGAAAAAACCATTTTTTGTTGCTGTCCATTGTGCTCCTAAAAATTGAAATAGAAAAATTCCTGCGCGCGGAACAGGTGAAGTATCGCGTACACTATTCCAGCAGCAGCCAAAATCATCCGCCAATCCGGCTTAAACTTCTCTGCCATTTCGTTGGAATTCCTGAACAAGAGGCATCCGAGCAGAGCGCACAGTATCCACAGGTAGGCATCCCTGCTCTGGGGCATGATCCGTTTCCAAGGACTAAACAACACATAATCATTGAGAAAACCGAGTGTTTTCGACCATTCACCGGGTAGTGTAATACCATTCAAACCAAACATACCGGAAAGGACCCGCGTGGCATCATCCCATGTCCTGGCCCTGAAAAAAACCCATGCAAAATTAACAAAATTAAAAGTAAGAAACCAGGCAAGGGCCTTTGGAAGTTTGATATTGGTTAATTTCCACAGGCGATGGATAATCGTAGCCAGTCCGTGGAGAAAACCCCAGAAGACAAACGTCCATCCTGCCCCGTGCCATATGCCCCCGATAAGAAAAGTCACCAACAGGTTTATCAGTAACCGGGGCTCCCGTACCCGGTTGCCGCCCAAGGGGATATAGATGTAATCCCTCAGAAACCGGCTCAACGTGATGTGCCATCTTCTCCAGAAATCCTGAATATCCAGCGCTTTGTAAGGACTGTTGAAATTAACTGGAACCCTGATATTGAACATATGCGCCGCGCCGATTGCCATATCAGTATATCCGGAAAAATCGAAATATATCTGGAAGGTATATGAGAGTGATGCCGCCCAGGCGTAGAGGAAATTAAGCTGTGCCTGCCCATCAAAAGCGGCTGTGGCCCACTGGGCGAACTCATCAGCAATAAAAACTTTCTTGAGAAGTCCTATGGAAAGGATGTACAGACCCAGAGAAAGGTTCCTGTAATCTATTGACCTCTTTTGCATGCTTTCGTATTGCGGCATCAGTTCGGAATGGCGCACAATGGGGCCCGAAAGCAGGTACGGAAAGAAGGCTACAAAGAGAGAATAGTTAAGAAATCCGGTTTTTTTCACCTTGCCCCTGTAGGTATCGGTAAGGTAGGCAATCTGCGTAAAGGTGAAAAAACTGATAGCCAGCGGAAAAGCCATGCTCAGCAGGGAATACCGTGTATGGAAAAGATCATTTATACTGCTAATAAAAAAATCAGCGTACTTGAAACACCCCAATAGCGCGATATTTGCGGCTATGCCGAGAATGAATATTATTCTTTTATGCGGTACCGGGTTAAAATGAAATTTCAGGAGTGCCGACACGAATAGAAAATTGAGTAATATGGAAGCAAGCAGGAGAAAGATGTGGGCAGGGTTAGACCAGGCATAGAAAAACAATGAAGCGAGAGCGAGCCAGATCTTCGATGATTGGATAAGCCCTCGCTTGAGAAATAAAAGATAGATAATAAGGGTAATTGGGAGAAATATGAGCAGATAGAGGTGTGAGTTAAAAAGCACCGATCATTTAACCTGATTACGTATTTGATAGTACGTGTATCGGTCTGTCTTATATCAAAAACAGCTTTTGGTTGTCAACCATATTTGGCTATATATCCGGGTGGTTGTTCTGTCAATAAACGCCTTTTCCGGCTGTTTCCTTTAATATTCGTTCAATCTGTTCCATGTTGTTTTCCATAGTATATTTTTCCATCTTAACACGCGCAGCTTCTCCCATGCGTTGTCTTCTGTCTTTGCTGAAAAGGCTTCGTATGGCATCACAGAGGGCCATTATGTTACGGGGATCATCTATAACATAACCTTCGTCAGCCGAGATGAGTGCCGACGCCCCGTTCCATTGTGTTGTAATCACCGGAAGTCCTGATGCCATAGCCTCCATTGTTGTGAGGGAACAGGCGTCGTAAAATGTGGGGTGGGCAAGAATATGTGCTTCCTGATAGACTGTCTCCGGATTTGCCCTTTCGCCGAGAAATGTAACGTTGTCCTGCAGATTGAGCCTTTCTGTAAGAGTCCTGTATCTCTCTTTCCTGCCTCTCCCCATGACAAGAAGTTGAAATGATTTCGTTTCCTTTTTCAGAACACCAAGAGAACTGATAAGTGGCGAAAGGCCCTTCAGTCGAAAATTACCCGCGGAAAAGAGAATTCTGAGGGGACCTTCCGGTTCTTTGTTTGAAGGGCTGAAACGATGAATATCCACACCGTTGTAAACAACGTCAATATCATTTTCACGTACACCCCAGTGGTCTATCATCTGTTTTTTTATCATGTCCGATATGGCAACGATACGACGATAACGGTTGTTTTTTACGGGGTATTCGGCAATCCATTCCTGTGTTTTTTGATTCAAACTGGTTTTAAGAAGAAATGATTTTAGCTTCCGCTCGCCGGGATTATCATAGCTTGCAACCTCTCTCTCCATCCATATGCGCTGAACACCCCCATGACTTTGATAAACATCGAGTTCAAGCGTATTGCCAAAACCGAGCATTACGTCAATGCCGGATTGCTTCACTTCTCTTCTGTGATTGCCAGCAAAAGAGAGTGATCGCAGCCATCGGGGAAAAGCCATAGTATTAAGCCGGACAAGCGTCACCCCCGGAACTTCGACACCATCAGCGCAGAACACAAAAACATTATGCCCTTTTCTGGAAAGCATTGTCGCCAGATCATAGCTGTATCGTTCCGCGCCGCCTTTTTTTGGATTGAAGTTGTAGATTGCCAAACCTATTTTCATGTCAATGTTCTCAAACTATATAGTAGAAAATTGGATATTCTAATGATATAAATGCAGATATTATATGATATGTAGAGATTATTTTGAAACAAATTTCAGGAAAGAAATGTTTCAGAAAAATAATTGATGATTTTTCAAGAAAAAACGAACATACATACAAGAGATTTACGTATATTTTCCAGCAATGTAATTGCTTAGATGTTCGATGAGCGTTTCCTGTTCAGCAATGATGGATTTCACGACATCACCGATCGAAATAATACCCACAAACCTGTCGCTATCAAAAACCGGTATATGTCTGATATGTTTCCCCGTAATAAGAACCATGCAGTCATCAACAGATGTTTCCGGATTTACTTTGTACATTTGATCAGCAGGGGTCATAATTTCTTCCACTGCTGTTTCCTTGGAAGTCTTTCCCTTGAGAATTATTTTCCGCGCGTAGTCTCTCTCAGAGATAATTCCCGCTACTTTACCTTTTTCATCTATGACCATGAGCGCGCCTATTTCTTTTTCTCCCATAAGGGCCAGGGCATCGAATACGGTTGCTCTTGGTTTAATAGACCAGACTTCCTTCTGATTTTTGTTTTTCAGGATATCCTTTACGGTTTTCATCGCTTGTTTACCCCCTCCTTTGAATTTTGAATCTCTCCACTGTCTTCATTAAGTATATAAGCGAAAACTCTCACGCGCAAGAGCAATCTGAAAAGGTATGGTAAAAAAAAGGAATAACCATAAATAAAAACATGCGATTTTTGTGGATGTTGTATTCAAATAAACTGGCCTCAGGAATGCGATTCAATCACTCCTGAGGCCGACAAGAATTGACAAAAAATTTCTATTCTATCTCCATTTGTCAACAGAGATTGTTGTGCTGTAACCCATTCGCCATCCCTGCATCATTGGGGGCCCGTCCCCGCCTACTACCACTACTTCCAATCTGTTCCGCAGATATACAGGCACCACTTTATCGTCGGGGTCTGTCAGGTATGATTGCGGGTATGATGTTCCTCTTTTAATACCCGAGGTAATAAGAGTCGGCCAATACTCGGTTTTGCGGAAATCTTTAAGTGCCATCGTCGCGTTTTTGTGAATTGTATCTAAAACATCAGCCTTGCTCATATTCTTCTCTTTCAGCATGGCCGCTCTTGCGGGAGAAATCAAGGCAACGGCGTAACTCTGAAGTTCAAATTCCGCCATATCTCTGGCAAGCGCTTCAAGCCCGTCGCCCGGGTAAAAATAGTTTCCGCAATGGGACCAGCCGCCGGTAAATATGCTGATAGCGCTTTCACCGGGTTTCATGCCTTTGTCAACGCTCAAAGGCTGCCAGGGGCTTTTCTCCTCATTTTCCGGAGCCACGAAGGAATAAGCGGGATTTCCCTGCACTGCCATCATATTGACACCCACTTCCGTTCCCCCTAAATTTTTGAGGAACAATATAGCTGACCGGGAAAGGACGGAATTTGCCAGATTATTTCCCGGGCTCATGGCTGCCATTTCAGTGTTCATTTTAAGTTCCCTGCGGATGGGTCCGTTTATTACCTGCAAAATTGCAAATGAGTTTGTCGAGCGGGTCACATCTCCGACCCTGGCCTTAAAACATGCTTCGGCGAGAGCCAGAAGAGCAGGCATAAATTCCGGTCTTGCCCCTGCCATAACACCGTTAATAGCCACCTTTTCCACAGTAACAACCAGCTTTTCAGGATCCATGGCCGGCGCCACGATTTTGTCAGGGGCATGTTTTGTGCCTTTTAACATCTGGGCGACTTTCTCTTTTGTGGGCGGGATGATAGGCAAACCATCCGTCCACCCCTCCTTGTAAAAATAGTCCTGAATTTCACCCAGCGTACCGGTTAGCGCCACAGCCGGTGGTTTCGGCGGTTGAAATTTACCACTCTTCTTTTCATCAGCCGTCAGGGGGGTCGTGAGTGCCTTAACAATATTCTCAAAGGCAGCGGTAAATTCTTTTTCGTTCAGTTTCTCCGGTGGATCGGGAACCATTGAATATCGGATGGGGCATCCTAATGTCAGTCTAGTCTTGTCGGCAACCTTTTTCAGGTTGTCATAAATGACTACTGTCCCCGGTTTGCCCGCCTTTTCAAGCAGCGTAGAATAGTTAAATCCATGCTGGTTCATCAAGCCCGTGCGATTACCCCCGTATATGAAGGCGTCAGCCTTGGCGGCAACTTCCTCTCTTTGCTTGGGATCATCGGGCCTGTCATAATTTTGGCCCCTGTTTATACTCACTGTCTTGACAGCAGGGAATTTCTTCTTGAGCTCATTGTCAACCTTCTCCAGAAAGGCGTCAAATCCTGATCCGCCATGGGGCCACGAGTTAATGATATAAACGGTTTTACCGTTCAGGTCAGATACACGCGGGGCAAGTGGTATTAGATTTACTTCAGGCATATATGCCACCGGGTTTAACGCGGTAAATTTACCTTCCGGCACCGCTTTCTCGACCTTTGCCCTGGATGCTGCGACACCATCCGGAACAGAACAAATCAGACAAAAACATACGACGATAAAAAGCGCAAACATTACCTTACCCATATTCTTTTTCCCCATACTCTCCCTCCTCCTTGGTTTGGTAAATCATTCTAATAATTCACCTTTTGGCTTAAAACCACTTTCCCGGAAAAATGAGACAAGCAATAATTCTTGGTTTTGTATAAATGTATAAAAACAAACATAAGATGTCAAGAATAATCACTGTAGACCCGGCGCCTTTTTATTATTACATCAGCAACAAAACAATCAAATTTCCGTCCTTCCGGCCAATACCCTTGAGGGCACGCGAGCCAGAATGCATTGTAGACACTGGATGCCGGATCAGTCCGGCATGACAATCTCTCATGTATTTAATTGCCGAGATAATACTATTCATCAGGAATATTAACCCAAATAATGCAGTTCACATAGACATACCCGTAACGTCCCGTCAATAGGA
>CAZXVZ010000105.1:0-9584 GCA_964644085.1 uncultured Syntrophus sp.
GATCGAAATTTCTACGGAGAAGAACTCAACGATTGTTTTTCCCATACCCATAGATATTATGAAAGTGTTCATGGATAAATTGAGTAAATAAACCAGTGTGAGTGTGAAATTGATAAAGAAATTGTGTCTTATTGTGCTTGTGTTCATATGCTGCACGGGCATTATTGAAGCACGTCCGGCAGAGACTAAAAAGTCCAAAACACCTGAGGAGCCCTATAAAGCTTACATTGTTGTTGAAGCCAATTCAGGAAAGATGCTCTCTGGCGAAAATATTGATGTGAAAAGACCTCCCGCGAGCATTACGAAGCTCATGGTTGCCTGTGTCGTCATGGAAAAACTGGCCACGGACGCGGTCAAATTGACCGACCAAATCACTGTTACGAAAAAAGCTGCAGCTATTGGAGGGAGCCAGGTCTATCTCAGGGAGGGAGAGAAGTTTACCCTCGAAGAGCTTATGAAGGCCATGATGATTCATTCGGCCAATGACGCGGCGTATGCCATAAGTGAACATGTTGCCGGGGACATTGACAGAATGATTCAGCTCATGAATGAGAAAGCAAGGATATTGGGTCTGAAAAATACGGAATTTTACAGCGTTCACGGGTTGCCACCGGAAAAAGAACAGAAGGAAGACCTTGTGACCTGCCGTGATCTTGCCATAGTTGCACGGGAGCTTTTAAAGTATCCGAAAATCATTGAGTGGACGGGGACAGTAAGGGACAGTTTCAGGAATGGAAAATTCATTCTCAGCAATACCAACAAATTGCTAACGAAATTGCCGGGCACCGATGGTTTAAAAACAGGATATTATCAGACGGCCGGATTCAATATAGTAGCAACGGCAAAGAGAGAAGAAATCCGTTTCATTGTCGTTGTTTTGGGAAGCCCCAGCGGGAAAATTCGTGACGATGTCGCAATGGAAAAGTTAAAAAAGGCTTTTTCACAGTACAAAATGGTAAGTATCGTTAAGAAGGGCGAAATTGTTGACCAGGATATTTTTCTTGTTGACGGAAAATATAAAAAGCTAAAAGGGGTAACGGCAACGGATTTTCACTATCCCATGCTTCTTGATAAAAAGGGCGCTCTGAAAAGTGAAACAGCTCTTCCGGGCAGGATAAAAGGGGAAATACGTGAGAACCAGAAGCTAGGTGAAATAGTGATCAGACTCGATGATCAGGTAATCGGCAGGGTTGATATCGTTTCCCCTGTTTATGTGCCGAAAGCCAACCTTTTTACGCGATTTATCAGGAGGCTGGGTCTCAATATCTAGAGGAAATATGAACAAACAATTTACCATGCTGAAGAACAAGGAAATCATTGTTGGGGTTACCGGCGGTATCGCCGTATACAAGACAGTGGAACTTATACGGAATCTTACAAAAAGAGGAGCAAACATTCATGTTGTTATGACGAAGAATGCCATGGAGTTTGTTACGCCACTCACGTTCCAGACGGTCTCAGGCAATAGCGTTATCCACGAGATGTTTCAGTTATTCACCGGATCAAAAATCGGCCATATTACGCTCTCGGATATCGCTGATCTTCTTATTATTGTTCCGGCTACGGCCAATATTATCGGTAAAATTGCCAACGGAATTGCAGACGATTTCCTCACGACAATGGTGATGGCCACAACCGTACCTGTATTTTTTGTGCCGTCCATGAATACAAAAATGTGGGGAAGCCCCATGGTGCAGGCCAATGTTGAGAAACTGAAAAATGCCGGATTTGAAATGATGGAGCCGGCAAGTGGTGACCTTGCCTGCGGTACTGAAGGAAAAGGAAGGCTTCCCACTATTGAAGAGATTATTGAAAAGATGGAAGACATTTTTACGGAAAAAGACATGGCCGGTGAGAGGATACTGATCACCGCCGGGCCGACCGCTGAACCGATTGATCCCGTGCGTTGTATTACGAACAGGTCGTCCGGCAAGATGGGTTATGCTGTGGCCAGAATCGCCCGCAGACGGGGGGCAGATGTGACGCTGATTACGGGGCCGGTAAATGTTGAATTACAGAGGACAGATATTCCAAGGGTGCCGGTTACCACGGCATGTGAAATGAGAGACGCGGTTCTGAAGCACTATGAAGACGCCACGATCATTATCAAAACCGCGGCGGTGGCTGATTTTAAATGTAAGGATGAGAATTGCCAAAAGATTAAGAAAAAGAGCGGTAGCGATCATATGGCGATTGAGCTCGAAAAGAACCCCGATATTATCGCTGAACTTGGAAAGATAAAGGGTGACAGGATTGTTGTTGGTTTTGCCGCGGAAACTGAAAATCTTATTGAACATGCCCAGGAAAAACTCAAGAGGAAAAACCTTGACCTTATTATAGCCAATGATGTGGCAAAAACGGGTATAGGATTTGGCTCCGACGAAAATGAAGTAGTTATCATTGACCGTTCGGGAAGCATGAAAAAGGTCCCCAGAATGAGCAAAGAAGAAATCGCCAGCATAATCCTCGACGCGGTTAAAAAGGTGATGAAGAAAAGGAAAAAAGTAAAGGACGACTGGTATTAAGAATCGGTTCATGGTAACACATCATAAAAAATCACTACAAAAAACGACGTTTTTTAATTCCCGCTCACACAGCGTGTTATTCGTCACGATTGCACTGTCAGTCATTGTGGGATTTCTACTTATGTCTTTCAGATTGGATGCGGCGGAAGATCCGGTGGTAAAGGTTTTTGAGCGGGTAGGTAAGGCTGTCGTGAACATCAGGACAGAAGAACTGACAAAAACAGGTGGTGATGATGGGCAGAAAACGTCTCCTTTTAAGAAATATTTTAAAATAGAAGAACAAACAGAAGAACTTTATGAAAATATGGGCTCCGGTGTTGTCCTGGACCCGCGGGGCATCATCGTCACCAATGAACACCTTATCGCGAAGGCGATTACTATACGGGTTAAATTCATGGGAGGTAAGGAGTATGACGCCTATGTACTCGCAAGTGATCCCGAGTATGATATCGCCCTCCTTAAAATTATCTCCGGCAATGGTGATTTTCCATATCTGACAGCAGGCAGCAGGCAAAAAAAAGTCCTTGTTGGAGAAAAAGCGATTGTTATCGGTAATCCTTACGGTTTGTCCAGTTCGGTCACAGTGGGTGTTGTCAGTTTTGTCGGAAGAAATCTCGAAATAGATAACAGGAAATACGACAATCTTATCCAGACCGACGCGGCGATTAATCCGGGAAACAGCGGGGGCGTACTGCTCGATGGCGACGGAAATCCTCTGGGGATAGTGACGGCAATTTTTGGCGAGGGGAAAGGCATTGGATTTGCCATACCCATTGAAGATGTTATGACCATGCTTGCGGAATTTCTCGAAAGCAGCCCGAGAAGACCTATTCTCGGATTGTTCATCAGAAAGAGCAGGGACGAGAGAGGTTCTTTTCTCGCTGTCGATAAAGTAATTCCCGGAAGCCCCGCATTTAAATACGGTATTAAAGCAGGAGACAAAATTACTGAACTGAATAAAATAAGGATACGGGAAAGCACAAAACTACACAGCATCATTCGCAGCATTAAAGGAAATGAAAATGTGCAATTGAGGATTACGAGAGACACGAAACGATACACCATGAATATCGATGCTGACGAGTCGCAACAGTATATCCCACTTCCTATTGACGAGGTCCTCTGCGGCATGAAGGTTTCCGACATAAAAGGCTACCCGAGACTGAAATACAGGCTCAGAGACAGAAATGGAGTCGTGATAACAAAGGTTTTCGGCGAAGGGATTGCCGAAAAATCAGGACTGCGCCACGGTGATGTTATTACAAAAATCAATAACAACCTCATAAAAGGACATACCGATTTTGATTCCTTTATGGTTGAGGCTTTGAAGAGAAACTATATACTTTATCAGGTAAAGAGGGATGAGAGCCTTTTTTATTTACCTGTGAAACTCGATATGATTCTATAGGAGGTCACCATGGAAGATACAAAAGAAGCAACGAAGGAAAAAAGTGCTGAAGAAGCAAAAACGTGTCGGGAAGAAATTTATACAACCACTTTTGCATTTTCCACCTTCCTCCTTTCTCTGTCAACCTCTGTCCTCGTGTGCCTAGGAGAACTGCCTGATCCGGTGAAAAATGAGAAAAGCACAAACCTTCCCTTAGCGAAGCAGACCATTGGTATTATTGAGATGCTGAAAGAAAAGACAAAGGGCAATTTGACAGAAGAAGAAGATACGTTGATAGAAGGCATACTCTATGATCTGCGGATGAAGTATGTGGCAACAGCGTGCTAAAGGAAAGATAATAACCAATAACCAAATTACAATAACCAAAAAGGAAAGAAGGGAAGTCTGAAGTCTTGTTCGGTTTGGAAATTGGTGCTTGTATCTTGGTTATTATCTTCAACTATTCGTAGATTCGTTTGAAGATAGTATCCACGTGCTGGAAGTAATGCTCATTGGTGCAGGTGTTTTCGATCTCTTCAACGCTTAAATATGTCCGCAGGGCGTCGTCTTTTTTCAGTTCGGTGACAAAATCAAGCTGATTTTCGTAACATCGCATGGCAACACCCTGGGTAAGCTTGTAGGCTTCGAGGCGCGTCAGCCCCTTTTTAATAAGTGCGAGCAGTATTGCCTCTGAATGGTAAAGACCGCCGGATATGTCGAGGTTTTTCTGCATCTTCTCGGGATAGACTAGGAGATTGCCATAGAGGTTCTTAACCCGTTCAAGCATATAGTCGAGGAGGATTGTCGCGTCAGGAGCGATGACCCTTTCCACGGAAGAGTGGCTGATGTCGCGTTCATGCCAGAGAGGTATGTTTTCCAGCGAGGACATGGCATAGCCGTGGAGGAGCCGTGCGAGGCCACAGAGGTTTTCAGAAGCAATGGGATTTCTCTTATGCGGCATTGCCGACGAACCGGTCTGGCCTTTTTGAAAAAATTCTTCCGCTTCACCCACCTCTGTCCTCTGGAGGCTTCTTATCTCCATAGCCATCCTTTCTATCGATGAGCCGATGACAGCAATAGTCGTAAAAAATTCCGCATGATAGTCCCGCGGAATGATCTGCGAAGAAATCGGTGCAGGTTTAAGGCCCAGCTTTTCGCAGACATATTCCTCTACAAAGGGCGGTACATGAGCATAGGTGCCGACGGCGCCTGATATCTTGCCATGTCGAATGCGTTCCTTAGCCGTTTTCATTCGTTCAAGGTTTCGTTTCATCTCGTCGTAGAAGTGTGTTATCTTGAGGCCGAAAGTGACCGGCTCAGCGTGGATTCCGTGGGTCCTGCCGATGGCCGGTGTATGTTTATGCTGGAGGGCCCTTTCTTTCAGAACAGCCATGAGTGCCATAATATCGGCGATGAGAATCTCAGAGGCCTCGTTCAATTGACAGGAAAAGCAGGTGTCAAGGATATCCGAAGATGTAACACCCATGTGGACGTATTTTGCCGAAGGGCCGATGTATTCGGAGATGCATTCGATAAAGGCGACCACATCGTGTTTGGTGCGTTTCTCGATTTCCAGTATCTTTTGGACGTCGAAGCGGGCCTTTGTCTTGATGTTGACAAGGTCCGGCTCCGGGATGACGCCGAGCTTGGTGTATGCTTCGCAGATGGCGATTTCGATCTCAAGCCATTTTTTAAAACGGTTTTCGTCTTCCCAGATTTGGGTCATGGCGGGTCGGCTGTAACGTGAGATCATGCTTTTTTATAACTTGATTTCGACGATGAAGTCAACGCAAAATCAGGTTATGTATGTTATGTCGAGGGCATTGGTCTTTTCATGCCTGATACCAACACCTGTGGGGTCGCGCGATGCCCAATATACTTGTAATGCCTTTCCGCTCGGCAGCCTTTTGACGTGGGTATTATCCATCGTAACGGTTCACCCCACATGGAGACGTGGGGCACATCCCTTCAGCCATAACATCTGAATCGGGCCTGAGTCGAAAAAAAATATCTTCGAAGCACCGGACCCCGGAAGCAATACAAATCCCTGTATAACGATTTATGGGACAACACACCAGAAAAGTATCTATTTGACTTTGTTTTGAGCACTGTAGGATAATTAAAAATGATTGGAAAATCCCTTCCGCAAATTCTTGAAGAGATTGGAGCCCTCCTTGAGCTGAAAGGGGAAAATCCCTTCAAATCGAAGGCTTACTATAATGTCGCAAAAATCCTTGCCGGTATTGATGATCTTGAAGAAATAATCGAACAAAAAAGATTGAGAGAAATAAAGGGTATCGGAGAAGCCATCGCTTCAAAAATCGAAGAATATGTCGCCACAGGCAGAATGACCTATTTTGAAGAATTAAAAAGGCAGGTGCCCGAATCGCTTCTTGATCTTTTGCAGATTCCCAACCTGGGCCCGAAAAAAATCAAAGTCCTCTACGATGAACTGGGCATTACAAATGTGGGAGAACTTGAATACGCCTGCAGGGAGAATCGTCTCATAAACCTCCCCGGTTTTGGCGGGAAGACCCAGGAGAAGATCCTCCAGGGTATTGAATTTGTGAAAAAACACAAAGGCGAATATCTTGTCAGTGACGCGTACCCTCTGGCAGATGACATAAAAGAGAAATTACAGGCCTTCGCGAAAGGAAGCGATGTAAAAATCTGTGGCAGTATCCGCCGCCGGAATGAGGTTGTAAGGGATATTGATATCCTTGTCGGCGGGGGTAACAACAAAAACATCTCATCTTTCTTTACCTCATTGCCTGAAATTGAAGAAGTCCTTGTTTCCGGGGAAACGAAGACTTCCTGCCGTCTCAAAACAGGTATCGAAGCTGACCTGAGAGTCGTAAGCAAAGAGGAATTCCCGTACGCGCTCATGTATTTCACGGGAAGCAAGGAGCATAATGTAAAACTCCGTGGTATGGCTAAAAAACTGAAGTTCAAGCTCAACGAATACGGGCTTTATTATGGCGGGAAATTGATCAAACTGAAAAGTGAAGAAGAAATTTACCGTATGCTGGGACTTCCCTATATTGTTCCGGAACTTCGTGAAGACAATGGTGAAATAGAAGCAGCAGAGTTCGGAAAACTCCCTGAACTTGTTGAAGCAGGAGACATAAAGGGTACGTTCCATATTCATACCGAATTCAGTGACGGTGTCGATTCCATAGAAAAGATAGTCAATGCGGCAAAACGTCTGGGTTTTGCCTATATGGGCATCGCCGACCACAGCAAAAGCGCCTATTACGCGGGAGGACTTAAGTTTGAAGACCTGCAGCGTCAGTGGGAAATTATTGATGAACTCAATGACCGTGAAAAGAATTTTCATATATTCAAGGGTATTGAAAGTGATATTCTGCCTGACGGAAGCCTTGACTACAAAGCGGGTATTTTGGAACGTTTTGACTTTGTCATAGGTTCCATCCATTCCAGTTTTAATCTTAAAAGGGATGAGCAGGAAGAGCGCATAATAAGGGCGATGAATAATCCTTACATGACCATGCTTGGTCACCCGACGGGGAGACTTTTGCTTTCACGGGACGGATATGATATCGACATGGGAACAATCATTGATGTTGCCGCGCAAACCAATACTATTATTGAACTCAACGCCAGCCCTTACCGGTTCGATATTGACTGGCGATACCTGAAGTACACTAAAGACAAAGAAGTTATGATCTCCATCAATCCCGATGCCCACGAAGCGGCCAGTCTCGCTGACGTATTTTACGGAGTAGACATCGCGCGGAAGGGCTGGCAGGAAGGAAAAGATATACTGAATACACGCACCGCCGCCGAGATAAAAGATATATTTAAGAAGCGGAAATCATTATAGAAGTGCTGCATAAAACTTCCCGGTCATTTCAAGCGAAAAGAATCCGGCTCATCCGGGCATAACCTCGATCTTACCAGTGTTTTTTTCTCATTGAATGCGTGGAAGCATAATGGTATAAAAATACATCCGGCAATTCAACGATGAAAAAAGACATCGGTTCGATGATACAAACGCTTCAAGCAATGCACGGTAAGCCGAGGTGCGAACTGAATTATACGAACGCCCTGGAATTGACGATTGCTACGGTCCTGTCCGCGCAGTGTACCGATGAGCGTGTTAATAAAGTGACGAAAGAGCTTTTTAGAAAATACACAACCTTCAAAAAATACCTTGATGTTCCCGTGGCGCAGCTTGAAGAGGACATACGGCCTACCGGTTTTTACAAGAACAAGGCAAAAAGCATCAAAAATATTGCCCGTGAAGTAACGGACAGGTTCAATGGCAAGGTTCCTGACAATATCGATACGTTTGCAACAGTGAAAGGCATCGGCAGAAAATCGGCCAATATGATCGTTGGCCTAGCTTACGGGAAACCGGCCGTCATTGTGGACACTCATGTGATACGGGTGTCGCAGAGGATAGGCCTTACAAAAAACACAGACGCGGAAAAGATAGAATTTGATTTACGGGCTGGTATGCCCCAATCGATGTGGACTGATTTTTCGCTTCTCGTGATCCTTCATGGAAGGTATCTATGTAAGGCGAAAAAACCTCAATGTGAAAGATGCCTGTTGCGGGACCAGTGCGATTACTATTTAGGAGGAAAGACGGATGTTTGAAAGCGAAAGGCTCACGGAAAAGGAAATCGAAAATCTCAGAGGGTTATCACGCCTTGCAAAGGGCGATATTATTACCATGACCCATCTAGCCGGGACAGGACACCCCGGCGGCTCCATGTCGTCTCTCGATATCTATCTCACGCTTTTTTCTCAGGCTAACCTGAGCGGAAAGGCGCGTGACAGGATCGTTGTGAGCCACGGTCACACATCTCCCGGCGTCTATGCTGCCCTTGCCCGGCTGGGCCATATCCCCATTGATGAGACGGTCGCTTTTTTCCGGAAGGCAAAAAGCCCCTATGAGGGGCACGTTGTGAAAGGCATTGCTTTCGTTGACTGGTCAACAGGTAATCTCGGACAAGGTTTGTCCGCGGGGTGCGGCCTTGCCTTGGCCTCGAAGATAAAGAAGGATAGTTCTCATGTCTATGTCCTCATGGGTGACGGGGAGCAGCAAAAGGGACAGATCAGTGAAGCAAGACGCTTCGCGAGAAAATTTGGCCTCTCGAACGTAACCGTTATCGTCGATTACAACAAACTTCAGATAAGCGGCGCAGTGGAAAAGGTTATGCCCCAGAATATTATAGAAAATTTTCTTTCCGATGATTGGGAGGTAATCGAAATCGACGGCCATGATTATCATGAGATTTACGCTTCCCTGAAAAAAGCAAGGATTGCGGAAAACCCTGTCTGCATCGTCGCCAATACCGTTATGGGCAACGGTGTCGCTTTCATGGAGAACAAGGAAAAGTATCATGGGAGCCCCCTTAATGAAGCGGAATACAAAGAGGCGATGGGTATTCTCGGCCTTGAGGACAGGCTCGATTTCTACAAAGGGATGCGAAAAGGGCAATGGACACTGAACCCGTCTTATGATGAATATGATATGAAAATTGATACCGGCACACCGTTCCTGTACAGAGAAGAAGATAAGATAGACAACCGGACTGCTTTCGGAAAAGCGTTAAAGGACATCGCTGATAAAAACATCTCTCAAGGACAGCCCGTGTGCGCCCTTGACTGTGACCTGGCAAGCTCGGTGAAGACGAGCGATT
>CAZXVZ010000106.1:0-9568 GCA_964644085.1 uncultured Syntrophus sp.
CTAAACAAATATCAAATTCCAAACAAAAACCACTAAAACCTGGATTTCGGCTTTCACCGGAATGACAAGAAACTCTCATTGCGGTTCCATCCCATACGGGTGAGCCAGCAACATCGTCATCCGTTATTCTTTTCTTGCTCTCGCAATAAGCTTCCATTTTTCTATGCAGCATGCCGGGTTTCCTTAAGCAAACCCTCTTGAGACAAGGAAGCTTGGTCTTTTGCGTGAGCAAAAGTTCCGAAGTCGAAAGGGAGCGAGTAGAGCCGCTGGAGCGGAATGAGCGTGTTTGTGGAGGAATCCCGGCACGCTGCATTATTTCAAGACACCCTTCAGTGTTTCTGCTGTGTTTTCATCGATGGCCTTTCGTTCCTCTGCCATCTGTATCGCCACTTGTGACAGCGCCTTGTATACTTTTGTATGAAGTTCCATGCCTTCTATGGAGGCGAGATGCGCATTCACCGTTTTCACGTCGCCCCGTATCACAGGCCCCGTCAGTGCGGCAAGAGGACCTTTCTTTTCGATATTTTTTATCGTTGCTTCAATTATGGGAATGAATGGTTCAAAATCAATATTGATCTTATCCATGAGTCCTTTTCCCGCGTACATCAACGCGCTTAAGAGATTGCAGACAAACACAGCCGACAGATGGTAAAGCACTTTATGCTCACCCGCGATGGTATATACCTTTGCGCCGATATTCTCTCCCAGTTTTCTTAGTAGCGGTACCGCGCCCTGATCTCCCTCGATGAATATGCAGGTATCAGGCAAGACCGAAATAGCGCTGTCAATATCAGGAAATGTCTGGAGCGGGTGGAGAGAACCGAGAAAGGCGCCTTTTTCATCGACAGGTTTAAGCACTGAAGAAGGGTCTGCACCGCTTGTATGGAAGATGAGCTTTCCCTCAAGTCTCTCTGCCTTTGTATATATCTCTTTCGCCACATCCTGAATGACCCTGTCCTGCGTGGTGATAGCAATAGCTTCTGACGCGGCCACAACATCCATGTTGTTTTTTGAATACAGGACATCTTTACCGAGATACTTTTCCGCGTTCTCAAGGGACACCTCTATTGTGTCTGATACGGCTGTGATTAAAAAACCTTTTTGTTTCAATACAGAGGCCAGCGCTGTACCAACCTTGCCCGCGCCGATAATCCCAATCTTCATCATTCAAACACCCCCTTCGGTAATGTCAGAATATTTTTCAATGTCTCTATTGCCTTACCCCCGATAGTACTGATGACACTCGGCGTTATCTGAGGGTCGTCCAGAGGGCCTTTCACAGAATATGAAAAATACAGGAATCCCTGCCCCGGCTCTTTCAGAATAGTCCTTAAAACAGGAATCTGGTCAATTGTACGATCTATTACAATGAGCGGCGATACGTTGATGGTACCGTCTATCTCGTTTTTATTCAGATCCAGCTGACCCTTTCCGGTAAATACCATAGAAGAACTGTCGAGGAGAAAATTATCCGTATTGAAAATACCTTTTTTTCCGGTAAATGTGGCGCCGAATTTATTATATTTGAGACCGTCCTGGGTAAAATCTACCTTACCCCTGAAAAGGTCATAGAGATTGAGGAAGCCGAATATTTTTGAGATGAGGTTCCATTTTCTTATTGTTCCCTCGTTATTATAGAAAGTCGCCGTGCCCTCCATATTGCTAATAAGGTCCGTAACCGTAAATCCTTCTGATTTGAGATTCCCGTTAATAAATGTTTTACCCGTAATGTCCTTGTTCGTGCCGTTAAGAGCTCTAAGCGCCAGTTCAGTATTTATCTTCCCCAATTTTCCATCTGCTGAGACATTGGGCGCCTTACCGGATAAATCGATTACGCCCTGCAGATCGGCCTCCCCGTTGAACAATCCCATTTTGAGCTCTGAAACTGTGATTTTTCTGTTATTCATAACACTTTCAATCTTCAGGTTGGGACCGGACATTTTACCAAGAACGGCTTCTTTTGCTTTAAGCGACATCTCTCCGCTCGCTCGGGCAAAAATGCTCTGTTGAGGTACGAGGGGAATCCTGAAAGGTTCTTTACTGTCACCTGAAAAATCTGCAAGATTGAAGCGCTCCATATCGATGGATAGCGAAAATTTTGGCGTCTCAAGACCGTTTACCCTGAGCACACCTTGTTTGAGTGTGCTTTGACCGCAGCTTAAAGAACTCATCCGCACATTAAAAGAGGCCCCCTTGAAATCAGCAACGAGACTCATGTTCTGAAAGGGCTTTGCCCAACCAGGCAAACGGATAAACCCGTTTTTGACCTTCACATCTCCCACTATGTAAGGCAGCCGTTTCAGAGGAAGCTCGAGGTCTTTGACGTTGAGGCCTAATGATACATCACCGTTCGTGGTCTCCTCAGGCAGAAAAAAGATCTTTGCTACACGTGCCATGTCATGAATATTAAGATCGATATCAGCATTAATCTTTTTACCGCCCGACACGGTACCCCGGGCCCAGGCAGTAATGCTTTCAAGTTCGTAGTAAAGGTCATCTATTGTCACATCAGACCCTTTTTTCGAAAGCTTCACCCGCGCTTTGCTCTTAGCCCCTCTCCCCTTTTTCATATAACCGGGTATCTCCAATACCATATCGTCCATATTTACATCACCGCCGGCCTTCAAGATTCCGTCGCGAGTGTTCAGTTCACCGTCAAGCTCCACTCTGCCTGCCATGTTGAAGGCCGGCTTTAAAAGAGAATTGAGGTGCTGCGGCTCAAGCATACCTTTCAGAGAAAAATCGAGGTTGTCCCCGTTCCATCTGCCCCGGCAGGTAATGTCAGTGCCCCTCTTTTTAGCTATAACGAGAGGATCAAAAACAATATCATCGTGGGAAAATCTATATATGCCCCGCGCTTCAAAAAAAGTATCCTTCCATTCCGCGTGGGCGTCATTTATCTTCCCTGAACCTTTAATCTTCATTGTCTGGCCGTGTTTTACCTCCACTTCAGCGGTACCATCTGTTGTTCCGTCTTTGAATATGATGCCCTTAAGATCGATAAAGGGCGGCATATCTTTGAGGTTTACCTCATATTTCCCTTTGGCCCGCGCAGGTTTTTTCTCTTCGTAAGGTATGGTGCCGTTCACGTCGTAAAATCTGCTCGTCTTATATGTGCCGCTGAGACTGGAAATATCCACCTTCGACATATCAATATGGACTTCTCCCTTTATGTCGCTGAAAGACATGTCCTCATAAACAGCTGCAATGTCTTTCATTTCAAGGTCAACGGTAATGAGCCCGCTTTTTTCGTGCCGCAATTTCTTTGCTTTTACATTACCGCCCTTCAGCGCGGTCCAGACATGCTGCAGAGAATACTCCGACGTGGCGTAAGAGGTAATATCCTGCACATCGATAAAATTTGAAGTCAAATCGAGGGAGACATACTGATAATCCTGGAGTTTAATATCGAGGACAAAGGGGGTTTCTTTGTAAAACACGTTTTCAATTTTAATATCAACGATCTTTCCCTCCGCTGTCATGGACACATTTGAATCAACCCTGTCAAGCGCGACAGATCTTTTCAGCCAGGTGTCCATTAGTTCAAAACGCGTTGCCTCGGCCTTTCCCGTAAAGGTAAGCTTGTCCTCTTTAAGGGAAAATGTCCCCGTACTTTTTATAGTGCCTCTGAGAATTCTATCAATCTTAGCGAGATTAAGCCCCGCAAGACTCACATCGCCTTTTACATCGGTCTTTCTTTTGTTGTACGTCCCCTCTCCGCGCACATCGATTGTCCCGATAAAATCATCGCTTTGAATATGGGCATCAAGGGACAGCGTATCATCAATATTCAGGTTCACCGCTTTAATGGTGTTCACAGTGATCTTTTCCCCGGAAACAGTAATAATGCCGTTCTTAACATCTATGAGCTCAACGGGAAATTCGAAGAAACGACCGCTTTTCGCGACAGGTTTTACAGTGATCTCAAAATCTGATACTGAAATCTCCTTGAAATATATTCCCTTCGCCGCGTTAATGACAACATGGAAATTTCTGACTATCCCCTCTATTTTGCCTTTGAGGCGGATATCTTTGTAATGAATATCAAGATAAGCGCCATTTCGCGCGAGTCCGGCATCCCCTATAGTCACAGAGCTGTCTGTTATTCTGCCGATCACATAAGCGCTCAAACGGGACAGATTCAGGCTGGCGATAAGAAGGACAAGGCCGGCGACACAAAGGATAATGGCCGCGATGACAATCTTTTTTCTCATGACGGCGTCCGTGCAAGCGCGAAAAACACGACCTCTTTCGCGGAAGCTCTGAGAAGGGACCGCGCGGCTTCACTTGCGGTATAACCTGTGGTGAAGAGATCATCGACGAGGAGCACTGTTTTACCCGATATATGGTGACTGTTTTTTACTGCGAATACACCGCTGATATTTTTCTTCCTTTCCTTTCGGGAAAGCGCGTATTGGTCTTTTGTGTGCTTCGTCTTGACAAGAACAGCGGGGTGTATCTCTTTTCCCGTCATCTTTGCTATTTCTTCCCCGATAATAAAGGACTGGTTAAACCCCCTTTCCATCAGTCTTTTGCCCGTGACCGGAACAGGAACAACGCAATCAATTTCCCCTGCTATTCTGACCAGTTTCTTCTTCAAGAGGCCAACCAGATATTTCCCCGTGTCTATCCTGCCGGTAAATTTAAATGCGTGAATGGCATCGCGGAGTCTCCCATCAAAATAATAACCAAAATATCCCCTCCGGAATGCCCGTTTCTCTTCCATGCAGGCGCCGCAGACAACATTTTTACCTATTAACCTTCCGCAGACCGGGCAGGTCTTTTCTTCCTCCACAGGCCGGAATGTGTCGATACAGGAATCACAGAGTATACTGCCGGCGGCGGTATTACACCCGCCGCAATAGAGGGGATAAAAAATATCAAGGACCGTTTTAAAGAGGCTACGCACCGTACTTGTCAAGCTTCATCGAATGGGCCAGCGCGAGGGGCATCAATTGTTTGCTGTGTATGGTTCCTATGCTTCCGAGAAGGCAATTCTTTTCATGGAATGCCTTCCTGTCGCTTTCACCTGTTGATGTGACCAGCATGAGGGGGACAGGATGAAAGCTGTGCCCCTTGAAAAGACAGGGCGTCGAGTGATCACCCGTCACAACAAGCACCTGAGGGTTGAGGCTCATTATTTCAGGTATCAATTTATCGGCGTTTTCAATGGCCTTCACCTTATCAGGGAAATTTCCATCTTCCCCAGCCAGGTCTGTTTCTTTCACATGAAAGAAAAAGAACTGGTAATCGTTGTAGTGCTCTTTCAGGATTTTAATAGATTCAGCATAATCTTTCGGCACAGCTTTGACGTCCATTCCGAGAACCTTGGCAATACCCCGGTACATGGGATAGGTGGCAATAGCAAGCGCCCTCATTCCGTACTTCGTTGAAAAAGGCGTTACATCCGGCTTTTGTGAAAAACCCCTGAGGAGAATACCGTTTGCCACTTTTTCATCTTTGAGAACATCGAGGACTTTTTTCATAAAGGCATTCACGACCTGAGCCGCGAAATCGGCCTCTTTGGCCTTTGCCGCGGCATAGGCAAAGGGTTTGTTGTCTTTATGCGGGTCAGCGTCGCTTAATCTATCAGAGAGGCCTTTCCCCCTGAGTATTAAAGCGAATCTATGAGACTTACCCGGTTTGATAATAACCCTGATACCCCCAATTTCAGGAATATCTTTAGCGATAAGGGCACAGAGACGTTCGGTTTCTTCCGTGGGTATTCGCCCTGCCCTTCTGTCCGTTACCAGTCCGTTTTTAATGATGCAAAAATTTGCACGGGCAGCGAGATCGCCATCCTGCAGGTCCATATCGAGACCAAGCGTCTCAAGGACACCGCGGCCTATCTCGCAGGCAATAGGGTCATAACCGAAAAGGCTTAAATGCCCCGGGCCGCTCCCCGGTGTAATACCGACATCAACAGGTATAATACGTCCGAGAACACCCTTTTGTTCCGCAAAGCCATCGATATTCGGTTTGCGGGCTGCCTCGAGGGGCGTCTGATATGAAAAAACAGGAGTTGGGATATCGCCAAGTCCGTCGAGAACAAGAAAAATAATTTTATTATTGTTGGTCAGAATAATATCATCCATCATACTGGCTGCTCCAATCTTCACCGTCATATATCATTCTCGGTTCCGTTGTATCGGCACGGAGAAATTCTTCTTTTTTCACGTTAATCGTGTTCCAGCTCGAACAGCTCTCGCAGAAATCCGTCCATTCATGTTTGATGGCCTGGCACTTAGTGCAGACAAAAGGAATATATGCTTCTTCCATTGGGAAAGCCTGCCGGAATTCATCAACGGCATTTTCCAGTTCCTCTCTGTGGATATAGGCCTCTGCCAGGGCCCTGTGAAGTCCTCTGAAATCCTCCCCTTCATCGATGAGCGCATTAAGCATGTCAAGGGCTTCATCAATCATTTCCAGTCTCAGACACAACCGGGCGTAGAGAAACGTGATAAGGTGGTCTTTCGGTGAGAGCTCAAGTACCCTCTGATATATTTTCAGTATAGCTCCTGGATCTCCCCGATTGATATAGAGGTCTTCCATTTTGAGGAGAAACTCGATATGGCCTGTTTTTGTATAACCACGTCCGTAGACTCTGCCGGCCTCGTTTAATTTTTTAGTTTTTATGTACGTTTCTGCCAGAAGAATATAAGCAGGGATAAACCGTTTATCATCGCTGATTATTTCTTTTAATTCATCAATTATTTTATCTGTATTCTGGGAAAACTTGTCGTTAAAGAGCGTCAGCACCTTTTCATAGCGTATGCCGGTAAACCTCTTGTTTTCTTCTTCTGTCTTTATGAATTTTCTAACCCTTTTTTCAATTTCATAGGCATTGTTCCAGTCTTTCTTCCCTACATAAAAATCTCTCAGCAATCGCAGTGCGTCTATATTGGATTCGTCCATCCTTAATATGTCTTTCAAAAGACCTTCGTTCTTTAGATGCTGTTTGGCTGTCAGATTTACGCGCACCTTTTTAAGGAGCAGGCTTTCTCTTTTGCCGATATTCATTTCGCCGATGTTCAGGGCGTCCATTGCCTTTTCATAATCTTCCATGGACGTATACATGTCGGCAAGGCATACGTAAGGGTCCTCCATGGCAGGGGCCTGTCTGATGATTTTCTGGAGATGCTCTATTGCTTTATCCCGGTCACCGCGTAAATCATATGTTCTCGCTCTTTCGAGAGATTCTTTTAATTCCGCCGTTTTTCTTTCCTGCTTTCCCGCTATCCAACTTCCGATACCCGTCTTGACATCAAAGAAAAAACTGACAATGATGGATATAATAATACCAAGGACAAATGAAAAAAAGATGAAGCTCGCCACGGAGAGTTCAATCTGCCTGGTACCACCGTAATAGAACTTGACTTCATCGGGGTTGAGGAGGGAAAAATAGAGATAGCCCAGGCAGAACAAAAAAAAGAGAAAAATACGAAAAAGCGTTTTAGACCTCATTTGATTAAATCCCTTTTTCCTCCATCTGTCTCTTACAAGTTATACAATACCTTGCTACGGGATTTGCTTCAAGTCTTTTCTCGCTAATTGTTTCTTCACATTCTTCACAAATTCCATAGGTACCTTTTTCTATTTTATCTAGGGTATTGTCAATATCCTTTAAAAGTTTCAAATCATTGTCGCTTATACTCATGAGGATATCCGCCGTATAAGTATTGCTTGCCGCGTCTGCCATGTCCTGTATGCCGTCCGTACCAAGATTGTAGGAGTCTTCTTTCAGCTTTTTCGCTTTATTCAGTATATCCTCCCGCATTTTCAGCAATCTTTTCCGGTAAAAATCACGTTCCTTTTTCTTCATTTTCATTCTCCACCTCGTAGTACTTTTTCTTTTTCTACCCTGTATCTTTTTGCCTCTATCCAGAGACTTTCAAGATCATACAGTTCCCGAAGCTGCTCAAGAAATATATGAACTATAACATCCCGGTAATCAATAATCACCCATCTACCTTCACGATGACCTTCAATTGAAAATGGTTTGACACCCTTCTCTTTCATGCCTGTTTCTATATTGTCCGCGATAGTCCTCACCTGACGCTCTCCGGCACCACTGGCAACAAGAAAATAATCAGCAATATCCGTGAGATCATCAAGTTTCATAATAATCACATCTTTCGCTTTCTTTTCCTCGGCAAGCATTCCGCATATTTTTGCTTTTTCAAATACTTCCATTTAACCTGTGTATAATCCTCTCTCGGCAATAATTTTTTCCACAGAAGCGGGAACAAGATACCTGATTGACCGGTGCTTTTTCAAGAGTTCTTTTATCTTTGTGGAAGAAATATCAATCTGTGTAATATCATGCAGGTGGATCTTTTTGCCTGATTTGTGCACGCAAAGCGAATCATTGCTCTTCCTGATATCTTTTTGTACATCGCCAGGAAGCATTTCCAATATAACCTGTTTTCTGCTGGATGGTCTTGTCATGACAATAAAATTCGTGGAATAGAACAATTCAGGATAGAGATGCCATGTATCTATTTGTGAAAAAGCATCGATACCGATCAGAAAATAAAGCTCATCAAAATGTTTCTGAAAGGCTTTGAGCGTATCAATTGTGTAAGAGGGGCCTTTTCTCCTGGTCTCAATCTCTGATAACCGGAAAAATCTATTGCCTTTTATGGCAGCCTTCAGCATGAGGAGTCTCTCGTCAGCACCGGCAATTTTCCGTCTCCTTTTATGGGGAGGTGTTCCGCAGGGTATAAAATAAATCTTTTCCAATGAAAAGATTTCTCGAATTTCTTCGGCAATGCGCAGGTGACCCATGTGTACGGGATCAAATGTTCCTCCAAAGATACCTATCGCCATTCTTTTTCATTTCCTTAACTGACCATCGCCAAAGGCGATGAATTTTGCTACCGTCAGTTCTTCAAGGCCCATAGGACCGAAAGCATGAAGTTTCGTCGTGCTGATACCCATTTCCGCGCCGAGACCAAGTTGAAAGCCGTCATTAAGTCGCGTAGACGCGTTTACGAGGGTAAGCGACGAATTCACCTCACGGGTAAAGCGCCATGCTCTCTCATAGTTTGACGTGATAATAGCATCAGTATGACCCGATCCGTATTTTCTGATGTGCGCAATGGCCTCATCTATGCCGGTCACAACTTTCACATTCAACATAAGGTCGAGATATTCCTCATACCATTGGGCTTCCGGTACCTGTTGAATACCTTTAAGGATTTTCATTGTTTCTTTACATCCTTTCAGTGTAACACCTTGTTTTTTATATCTTTTCGCTACTTCGGGCAGAAAAACCTTCGCAACAGCCTTATGGACAAGGAGCGTCTCCATGGCATTACACGTGGCAGGTTTCTGTGCTTTCGCGTTGATACACACATCATATGCCATGTCAAAAGAAGCTGATTCGTCGACAAAAATATGGCAGACACCCTTATAGTGTTTGAGCACAGGAATGCGTGATTGTTCAACAACATTCCTGATGAGCGCCTCGCCACCTCTTGGTATAATGAGATCAACACAGTCGTCCATCTTGAGAAGACTATAAATATACTCACGGTCCGCGGTCTCAATAAACCGCACAGCGTCC
>CAZXVZ010000107.1:0-9559 GCA_964644085.1 uncultured Syntrophus sp.
ACTGTAGAACAAGTTACTCTCCTGATAGATCGCCCGAAGGGCGTGTGGCGCTAAATACTTAAAGAATCCTCTTTAGCCCATTCTTGGGCGAGAGGGGGTGGCTCCACGGACTTTGTTCGTGGAGGGGGCGACGCAAGCCCCGGTATAATAGATTTTTATTATGGAATGTTTTATAATATAAACAACTTAAATGAAAGTACTTCTTGTTGAAGACGAATCAAAAGTGGCGCATTTTATAAGCAGAGGCCTTGAAGAGGAGGGGTATACTGTTGATGTTGCTTCCGACGGCAAAACGGGACTTCAAAATATCGGAGAGACTCCTTACGACATCATCCTTCTCGATCTTATGATACCTGAAATAGACGGCCTAGAGGTATTGAAGCGCATGCGGGCAGATGGTATTGACACGCCGGTTCTCATTATAACGGCAAAAAGTTCGAAAGAAGACGTCGTAAAAGGTCTCGATACCGGAAGTGATGATTACCTGACAAAACCTTTTTCCTTTGATGAACTGCTTGCGCGCATAAGGGCGCTGTTGCGAAGACGCAAACAACCGGTATCACTCACGCTTGAATATAAGAACCTTACTTTGAACACATACAGTAGAAAACTTTTTATTGGTTCAAAAGAAGTGGAGTTGACAGAGAAGGAATTTTTAATCATGGAACACATGATGAAAAACCCTGAAAAGCCTATAACCCGAAAAGAGATCGCCGAACACGGCTGGGAAAGCCAGGATGACTCGTCGAATATCGTTGATGTATATATTAATTTTCTCAGAAAAAAAATGGAAATCCTTTCTGAAAAAAAATACATTAATACGGTAAGGGGTGTGGGCTACATTTTAAAAGAAGCTGATGAAAACAATTAACCTCCCTATAAAATGGAAACTGACAATTTGGTATGGCGGCATTTTGGCGCTTATTCTCGTTATTTTTTCAATTGTTGTCTACATATATTTTGAAAACAGCCTAATGGATAGTATTGATGTAAAAAATAAATCTATCGCGGACGTGCTCTCTTCATCCTTGACCGATACGCAAAGCCGGAGTATTTTCGGGAATTTTGAGAGATATCTTGAAAATGTCTTAGGAAAAAAACCAAAGGGTAAATTTATTCAGATTATTGATCCAACGGGAAAAATCGGCGCAAAAATGAATGACATGGAAACGGATGTGGTACCTGTTCCCTACTCCACAATCGAAAAAGGCGCAAAAGGAGAAATCGTTTACGAAACAGTGGAAAATGCCAATTCCCGAATAAGAATAGTTACAATTCCCATTATTGAAAACAATCAGGTCAGCCGCATCCAGGTCGGGTCATCCCTGGCTGATTTTGACGAAACTATGAAAAAACTATTCATTATTATGGTCATCGGCATCCCCACCTCTTTGAGCGTTATTATTATTTTCGGTTACTTCATGGCAAAAAAATCCCTCAAACCCGTGGATCAGATCAGAAAAGCTGCCGTCAAGATATCTTCGACGAATCTTGAAGAACGCATCGATATCAAGGGAAGAAAAGATGAACTAGGCAGGCTTGCTGAAACCTTCAACGCTATGATAGCAAGGCTTAAGGATTCATTTCAGAGAATTAACCAGTTCAGTATTGATGTGTCCCACGAATTGAAAACTCCCCTTACTATACTGAAAGGAGAAACAGAAGTTGTGCTCCGAAAGGAAAGAAACAGCGAAGAATATAAAAAACTGCTCCAAAGCAACCTTGAAGAAATTGACAGAATGGCGCAGATTATCGACGATTTACTGCTGCTTTCAAAAGCGGATTCACAGGATATAAAACTGAACATTGGGAATATTTCCCTGCGTGATCTTGTTTCCGATGTTTGTGTTAATATGAAACTGTTTGCTGATAAGAAGGACATAGCGTTGGTTGTTGATGACCTTGCCGATGTCCGCATGGCCGGTGATGAATTGAAGCTGAGGAGAATGCTATGGAACATTATGGAAAATGGAATAAAATATACCCAGCAGGGAGGTATTGTAACTGTATCATCATACACCAACAATGGCTATGTGTGCATTAACGTAAAAGATAATGGCATAGGGATATCTAACGATGACATTAAATATATCTTTGACCGGTTTTACCGGGCTGACAGGTCGAGAAAGCGTGAAAGCGGAAGTGGTCTCGGTCTTTCCATAAGTAAGTGGATAGCTGAAGCGCATAAAGGCTTCATTGAGGTTGTGAGTCAACCTTCTAAGGGAAGCCAGTTCCTCATAAAACTACCTATATAATATAAATCCGGAGGAAAAGATGACAAATAAGAGATGGTTGTTAACAATATCCTTGCTCATTATAATCGCGCTGGCATTCGTTTATGTCAAAGGACAGATAATTCCTGAAAAAGCTTCCATGGATGCCATCAAACAGAACACGAAAACGGTCGCCTTTACCGGTAATCTTCCCAGTTTCAGTCAACTGGTAAATCACGTAAAACCTACAATAGTTAATATTAGCACAACGACTATTTTCAACGGACCTGATATGCAGGACAGATTTATGGGCCCCGTAAATCCTTTCAGGGATTTTTTTGGAGAGGACTTCTTTGACAGATTTTTCGGCAATTCGCCGAGAAGAGAATTTAAGCAGAAAAGCCTCGGCTCCGGTTTTCTCATTGACAGAGAAGGATACATTCTGACAAATAACCACGTCGTGGAAAAAGCATCCAGTATAAAAGTAAAATTGTCCGATGAAAAGGAATATGACGCCAAAATAATCGGAAGAGACTCCAAAACGGATATTGCTCTCATAAAAATAGATGTGAATAATACGCTTCCTTTTGTAACGTTCGGCGATTCCGATAAGCTTGAGGTGGGAGACTGGGTAGTGGCAATTGGAAATCCTTTTGGTCTCGAACATACAGTTACCGCCGGTATAGTCAGTGCCAAGGGAAGGGTGATTGGCGCGGGTCCTTACGACGATTTCATTCAGACCGATGCATCTATTAATCCCGGCAATAGCGGGGGACCCCTGCTTAATCTAAAAGGGGAAGTAATCGGCATCAATACCGCTATTGTCTCCGGCGGACAAGGTATAGGCTTCGCGATTCCCATAAATATTGTTCAGGGCCTATTACCCCAGCTTAAGAGCAAAGGAAAAATAGCAAGAGGACAACTCGGGGTGATTATCCAGAAAATCACGCCGGAAATTGCAAAAAATTTCAATCTCATAGAACCCGAAGGCGCTCTTGTCTCCGACGTGACGGAAAACGGTCCTGCGGCGAAAGCCGGTATTAAAAGAGGAGACGTTATTACGTCATACGATGGAAAGAAAATTAAAGACAACGAAACGCTCCCACGGCTCGTGGCCGCAACAGGAATCGGCAAAAAAGTTAAGGTAGAGATAATCAGAGACGGCAAACCCATCACAATTGAAGTTATGATCGGTGAAATGCCTGAAGAAGGTCTGAAGACAGCGAAGAAACCTGAAGTGGAAAAAGACTTTGGATTAGCCGTACAGGATATTACACCTGAGATTGCGAAACATCTTGGCCTCAAAGATGCCAGTGGAGTTATAGCCACGGATGTTACACCTGGAAGTCCCGCGGCAGAAGCAGACATACGATCAGGAGACATCATAAAAGAAATCAGCAGAAAACCGATTAGAAGTATCATTGACTTTAAGGAGGCAATGAAAAAAGCAAATATTAAGGAAGGTATTGTTGTACTCATCAAACGAGAAAACACAACATTCTATACGGTTTTGAGAGAATAACCGCAGCTTTCTTATCAGTTAAAATGTGATGAGTATCATTATTATCAAAACCGATCTTGTGATATAGGTTTTAGAATAAATGGTAAATAATTATTTTTTTCTTTGCATAATATTTTTTTTGGGGTATTATTGATATATGTCGCCATTTGAATGGGAAGGAAGAACTCTTACGGGTGAGCCCAAAAAGGGAGTTTCCAAAGCTGATACCGAAGATGAACTCCGCGCCATATTAAGAAAAGAAAACATCATCCTCACCAAGGCAACAAAAGCAAAAGCCGCCAAAGAAGAACGATATAACCCGAAAAAGAAAATCAAAAAGCTTGAAATAGTCCTGTTTACCCGGCAGTTATCTACTATGATTACTTCAGGATTACCTCTTGTGCAGTCTCTTGACATCCTTTCCAATCAGATGGAAGACGTTAATTTTCGGGGTATCGTCAGAGAAATAAAAACTAAAATAGAGGGTGGCTCCAGGTTTGCCGACGCGTTGCGGGACTATCCCCAGTGTTTCGATGAGCTTTTTGTCAACCTTGTGGTGGCTGGAGAAGAAGGTGGGCTCCTCGACAATGTGCTTCAACGTTTAGCAGTTTATATGGAAAAATCAGAGAAGTTAAAAAGAAAGGTCAAATCGGCAATGATTTATCCTATTGCCATTATTGTCGTTGCAATCGGAGTCAGCTGCGTTCTTCTTCTTTTTGTTATTCCTGTCTTCGAAAAAATGTTCAAAGAAATGGGTGCTAAGCTTCCGGCGCTGACACAAATGGTCATAAATCTCAGTCATCTTATGGCATCCTGGTATGGTGTTATAGCTGCACTTATCTTAGTGGCAATTGTTGTTATAATACTCCAATACTACAAAACCGAAGGTGGTAAAAGGAAAATTGACGCCCTTATCCTCAAGCTTCCCCTTTTTGGTGTACTCACGTTGAAGGCTTCAATCGCAAGGGTGACAAGGACACTGTCCACGTTGCTTACGAGCGGTGTGGCCATCCTGGAAAGCCTTGTCATTTGCGCGAAAGTGGCCGGCAACAAGGTTGTTGAAGACGCACTCATGGTTGCACGGGCTCGTATCAGTGAAGGAAAAAATATGTCGGAGCCTCTTGAACAGGCAGGTATCTTCCCGCCAATGGTGGTGCAGATGGTTCAGGTCGGCGAATCAACAGGCGCTCTTGACAGTATGCTCGGTAAAATCGCTGATTTCTATGATGAGGACGTGGATAATCTCGTTACAAATATGACGGCTTTAATGGAACCCATGATTATGATGTTTCTCGGAGTCGTTCTTGGCGGTCTTGTTATCGCCATGTACCTCCCCATATTCACCCTGGGCGGCGCTGTCGGTTAAAAAACATTTTTTATAATCACTCAAAACAATATAAAACTTTTATTTAATCTAAGGCTGTATTAAATCCAAGGTCTGCTATCATCTCCAGATCTTTTTCCGTATTTCTTCCCAGCGTAGTAAGGTAATTACCTGTCATGAATGAATTACACCCGGCGACAATGGCGAGAGGAAGAAGTTGTCTCAGGTTTTTCTCTTTTCCACCACACAATTTTATATCTTTATCGGGCAGTATAAACCGTAAAATAGCGGTAGTCAGAAGTATTTCCAGAGGGGACAGAGGCTTAGTTCCGGCAAGGGGCGTCCCTTCTATGGGATTAAGAATATTGACAGGCACTGAATCTACATCCAGTTCTCTCAAGGTCATTGCAAGCTCTATACGCTGAGCCATATTTTCTCCGAGACCAATTATCCCTCCTGAGCATACGGAGAGACCTGCCCTTTTTGCCGTCCTCACTGTTTCGATATCTTCTTCATAATCATGCGTTGAACAGATGGCACTAAAAAAACTCCTTGAAGTCTCCAGATTGTGATGGTAACGAAACAACCCTTGTCTCTTCAGGTTATATGCCGTCTCATCGTCAAGCATTCCCAGCGATCCGCAGGGCTTTATGCCTACTTTATTAAGGCCCGCAACCGCCGCATATATCTCACCCCATTCCGCCTTATTCTCAATACGGGTGCCGCTCGTTACGATCCCGAAAGAACGCGCACCGGCTTCGAAGGCTGCCTGACCTTTTGCAATGATTTCCTTGGATGAAATTAACGTGTATACGGGAGCGTCTGTTCCGTAGTGAGCAGATTGCGCGCAAAATTTGCAATCCTCAGGACATAAGCCGGATTTTGCATTCACAATAGCGCATAAACCGATTTGTTTCCCCTTAAAATATTCCCGTATCTGTGACGCGTAAGCCATGAGGAGAAATGGGTCTTTTTGTCCCACTTCGTACAATTTCTCCACATCATCAGTGCTTAAGTCTTTAGTCTCGATCGCTCTATTTTTCAATTTCATCAAGATGGAATCCATATAGCCTCCCGCCTTCCTATCGGACAACTGACCGTTTTATTATCAGCCCGTTCACCATCAAAGCTATTAATCCATTTTTTCTTCCACCATCTTCTTCCACACCGCCACAGACTGAAGTGCCCTATTGATGGATATTTCTTTTTTTCCTTTCTCATAGCCCTTAACCAGCCCGAAGTTGGCATTCATAGGCTGAAAGTTGACCGCCTCCGTCGTTATATGTTTCAAAAGACCGCCTATGCAGGTATCCTCAGGCGGAGGTATAAATGTTCTTTCCTTTTTGTATAAGTATGCCGAAAGGCCTGCAAGAAGTCCCATTGAAGCCGATTCCATATATCCTTCCACGCCGGTAATCTGGCCCGCAAAAAAAATATCTTCATTTTTTTTGAACTGCAGCGACTCATGCAACAATGTCGGCGAATGGATATAAGTATTTCTATGGACACTGCCGTAGCGCAAAAAGTGAGCATTTCTCAGGGCCGGAATTAATCGTAAAACCCTGTCCTGTTCCCCGTATGTCAGTTTTGTCTGGAATCCTACCAAATTAAACATGGAAGCTTCCCTGTTTTCCTTCCTCAACTGGATCACCGCGAACGGCCGTTTTCCTGTGTGTTCATCGATCAAGCCAACGGGTTTCATTGGACCATAGAGAAGGGTCTGCCTGCCTCTTTCCGCCATCACCTCTATGGGCAGACATCCTTCAAAGTAGGCTGTTTTTTCAAATTGCTTGAAATCGACCCGCCGGGCACCGATTAGTTCCCTGTAGAAAACATCATACTCTTCCTCACTGAGAGGACAATTCACGTAGTCGTCATTCTTTTCTTCCGCATATCGCGAAGCAAAGAATGTCCTTCCCATATCCACCGAATCCGCATCAACAATAGGAGAAATGGCGTCAAAAAAAGAGAGGTTTTCCTTTCCTGCCAAGGCGCCTATTTTCTCTACAAGCTTGTCACTGGTGAGAGGTCCCGTCGCGATTATAACCGTTCCGGAAGGTATCTCTTCCATTTCTTCCCGGATGACATGAATATGGGTATTGCCCTCTATCTCATCGGTTATTCGTTTCGCGAATTTTTCTCTGTCAACAACAAGAGCCTTGCCTCCGGGTATAGCGGTCTCATGTGCAATACGGATGACAAGAGAATCAAGTATCCTTAATTCTTCCTTGAGAAGCCCGTGAGCATTTGTCAGCTCTTTTGATTTAAATGAATTGCTGCAGACAAGTTCCGCAAGGTGATCTGTTTTATGGGCAGGAGTAAAACAAAAAGGCCTCATTTCATAAAGAATAACATGTGTATTCCTTTGCGCGATTTGATACGCGGCTTCCACGCCGGCAAGTCCTCCGCCGACTATTTTGATTTCCATCCGCAATCCTTCCGAAGACACATCGTGCTTCTTCTGAAAGAAAAAAGCGTCGGGGCTCCACAGACAGGGCAGACACCCTCTGTCGGTTCTTTATTCGTCGCAAATGTACATGTGGGATACTGAGAACAGCTTATAAACCGTTTTTTCTTCTTTGAGATTTTTTCCACCAGTTTTCCCGTGCACCCTTCCATGGGGCATCGAAAACCAAGCGAGTACGATTCTGTATATTTGCACTCCGGATAGTTGCTGCAAGCAAAAAATCTTCCAAAGCGTCCCCGTTTTTCAATGAGATTACCCCCGCACTTCGGACAGATTCCCTTGATTTCCTGCTCCACAACGCTTATCGTTCCATCATCTGCCACTTTCACATTTTTCTTATTTTTGCATTCCGGTTTCCCTGAACAAACAAGATACTCGCCGTTCTTGCTCCAGCGTATAAGCATCTTTTTTCCACACTGGTCGCAGACGATATCCGTTTCCTTTTCTTCCTTTTTTAGGCTTTTCATGGTTTCCTTGGCCCGGTCCAATTCCTTTTCGAAAGCGGTATTAAACCTTTCAAGAGTTTTAACCCAATCTTTTTTGCCGTCTTCAATAAGATCAAGCCGTTCTTCCACCTTAGCCGTAAAGCCCACATCAACGATAACGGGGAAGAATTCCATCATAACCTTATTTACCGTTCGTCCGAGAGGTGTAGGCACCAACCTTCCTTTTTCTTTTTTTACATATTCTCTGTCCTGTACAGTTCCCACAATCGTTGCGTATGTCGAAGGCCTTCCGATACCTTTTGTCTCAAGTGTTTTAATTAGGGACGCTTCGGAATAACGGGGCGGCGGGTTTGTGAAACGCTGCTCAAGTTTTGTATCAATAAGCTTGGGCGTTTCACCTTTTTTCATCTCCGGGAGGAGATTTGCTTCTTCCGCATCCTCACTCTTTTCCTCATACATCTTTGCAAAACCATCGAAGAGAGTTCTCTGACCTCTCGCGACAAAGAGGTAGTCTCCGGCCTCTATACTAACAATTGTAGCTTCAATTTTTTCATGAGACATCTGGGAAGAGACAAACCGCTTCCAGATTAAATTATAGAGGGCAAAGAGGTCTTTATCGAGATAATCTTTGACTTTCTCCGGCGTCATCAAAACAGAAGCAGGCCTTATCGCTTCATGAGCATCCTGAGCGCTCTTTTTATTTTTGAAGAAATTCGGCTTCTGAGGCACATAAGGCTGGCCGAATTCCTTTTCGATATAGTCCCTTGCTTCATTGATTGCGTCCATGGAAACCCTCACCGAATCTGTCCTCATATAAGTAATAAGACCTACCTGCCCCTCTTTCCCTATTTCGACACCTTCGTAGAGTTTCTGCGCGAGCATCATTGTCCGTTTTGGAGAAAAGCGAAGCACCCGTGAAGCCTCCTGCTGAAGCCTGCTTGTAATAAATGCAGGTTGGGGCGTAAGATTTTTTTCCTTTATCTCAATGCTTTTGATTCTAAATGTTTCACCCTGTATGGACTTTTTTATTTTTTCGGCATCTTTACCAGTTGATATTTTAATTTTTTCGCCACCCTCACGTTCGAGGGTCGCGATGAATTTTTCGCCCGAAGCCAGTTGAAGTTCTACATCGATAATCCAATATTCCTCTTTTTGAAAATTCTCTATTTCTTCTTCCCTGTCGCAGATAAGCCTCAATGATACAGACTGTACTCTACCCGCGGATAAACCATAACTCAACTTCTCCCAGAGAAGGGGACTGATTCTGTATCCAACAAGCCTGTCGAGGATCCTTCTCGACTTTTGCGCGTTATACTTTGCTTCGTCAAGATGAACAGGAGATTTGAGCGCTTCCAGTACGCCTTTCTTGGTGATCTCATTGAAAAGCACCCTTGATACTTCTTTCTTCTTTCCTATCAGTTCAGCAACGTGGAAGGCTATTGCCTCCCCTTCGCGGTCGGGGTCAGACCCGATATATATTTTGTCAACACCTTTGCTTGCTTTTTTCAGTTCATCGACAACTTTTGATTTTCCTTTTACCGTCATGAAATGAGGTGCAAAATAGATCGGAAGAGCACACGTCTGAACTCCAGTCACCGCTCATTATCT
>CAZXVZ010000108.1:0-9542 GCA_964644085.1 uncultured Syntrophus sp.
TCTATGCGGGCTTACAGTTGACGCAACGATTCAATGACTATTGACTTTACCCTTTAGAGACGATAGATTATGGTATGTTCACCTTATGCGTCAAAGATTCATTCGCGGCAGCGCACAGGCTGGTCGGGTACCAGGGAAAGTGCGAGGAACTTCACGGACACAATTTCGTTGTCGAGGCTTTTTTCGCAGGTGAAAAACTCGGCGGGAACGGTCTGTTCGTCGACTTCAGAATTTTGAAAGGTTATTTAAAGAATGTCCTCGACAATCTAGATCACAAATATCTCAATGAAATTCCTTTTTTCACCGAAAAGACAAGTTCGGCAGAATACATCGCCTTGTACATATTCGAAGAAGTGGAAAAACAGATAAAAGAAAAAGGAGCCTCCCTTAAGGAAATACGGGTCTGGGAATCAGAGAAGGCATACGCGGCTTATGGACGATAAGTTACAAATGGCAGATGTGCAAAACATGTATGACGATCGAGAAATAGAGATCGACAAGGTAGGTGTCAAGGACGTTAAGTATCCTATCATCGTACTTGATAAAGCAAACGGCATTCAAAATACCATAGCTTCCATTGACATGTATGTTAACCTTCCTCACCATTATAAAGGCACCCATATGAGCAGGTTTGTGGAAATCCTCCATGAAAATAAAAACATGATCAACATGAAAAATTTCCCCGATATACTGAAGGCCCTCAAAGAAAGATTAAATGCGGAATCCGCGCATATGATCATACGGTTTCCCTATTTCATCAAAAAAGAAGCTCCTGTGTCAAAAACTCAAAGTTACATGGAATATCCATGCTGTATCTGGGGGACCATGGACGTTCATGATGTCATGAAGGAATTCGTGATATCCGTTTCAGTGCCGATAAATACCCTCTGTCCCTGCTCCAAGGAGATTAGCGAATATGGAGCTCATAATCAGCGGGGAATCGCGAAAGTAGACGTAAAAACAAAGAAATTCTTCTGGCTGGAAGACCTCATAGATACTATAGAAAAGTGCGCCAGCAGCGATATATACTCCATACTGAAGAGGGAAGACGAGAAACACATCACGGAAAAGGCTTACAATAACCCTAAGTTCGTTGAGGATGTGGTGAGAGACATTGCGGATACGTTGTCAAAAAATAAAAATATCAAGTGGTTTTCTGTCGAAGCCGAAAACTTCGAAAGCATTCACAATCACAGCGCCTACGCGCATCTTGAAAGAAATAATCAAGGAGGAAAAGTATGAAAAAAATTATCATTCTATCCTGCGCAATGTTGCTAATCTGTTCAGGATGTGCCTTATTCCAAAGACAGTCTTCCATTGAGGCTTCGCCGCAACCGAGGCAGGAAGGGCCCAACCAAGTATTTTACGGCTTTCCCGACGTCCCGACGCCAAAGGAACTTTCTATCATTAGTGACAGAACTTTTGTATATGAAACATCAACATTAAAAGCAGGCAAACTCTTTCTCAACGGAAATGTTGATCTTGAATCACTGGAAAATTATTACAGGATAAACATGCCAAAAAACGGCTGGAGATATGTCAACAGCTTCCGTTTCAAAGACATTATAATAAATTACGTAAAAGATGATAGAATCTGTAACATCCGAATGTCGAGAGGGAATATTTCTTCGGATCTGGAAATCTGGGTCGGACCGGCTGAGAAAGGGAGCATTCAAAGATCCTATGAACCGGGGCTCAGATAATTTTGTAAAAGCGCACACAATTGAGAGCATCTTTGAGATGGATATGATCAAAGATGCTCTCAACAAAGAAGGTATCGCTTACATAATCCGGGAACACAAAGAGACTGCCTACGATGGTCTTTTCATTCTCCAGAAAGGGTATGCGACGTTGTTCGTTGAAGAAAATGATAAAGAGAAAGTTCAGACAATCGTAGAGCGCATCAAAAAGCTTCCTTATGTGGCATATTCGAAAGATTGACCCTATAGACCTTGTTGCCGAAAGGCATTACATCTCCTTTGTTGGGGCCGGAGGAAAAACCTCCTTTATTGAATATCTCGCAAAAGAAACGGCAAAAAGAAACAAAAAAACGGTCATTACCACGACGACAAAAATATATGCCAGAGAACCGTACGTGTTGCTCACGGAAAGAGAAAAAGGTACTCATTACCAAAACAACCCGATACAAATAGGCAAAACCCTCGAAAACAATAAACTCACAGGAGTAACTTCTGAAGATATCCACGAACTGGGAAAGGTTTTTGATATAGTCCTTATTGAAGCAGACGGCGCCAAGGGGAAACCCCTTAAATGCCCCGCCCCTTATGAACCGGTCATCCCCCCCCCTTCGGATATGGTATTCGTTATCGCGGGCCTTGACAGCCTTTGCGGACAAATAAAGGAAAACGTATTCAGATGGGAAAACATCAAGGAAAAAATGGGGATGAGCGGTGATGAGATTATTTCACCAAAAATATTCGGTCTTTTTTTCGCCGATAATCTGCTTCTAAAGGATGTGAAGAAGAATCCCTGTACGATTGTACTCAACAAATATGACACATGCGCACAAAAAAAACCACTTTTTCATATGGCCGCTGAAATTATTCAGAAAACAGGGGCTGAGAGGGTAATTATTTCCAGTCTGGCTTTCCGGGTATTTTATGAAATACGATCCTTCAACCAGCAGCATGGAAAAAAACAATAAAATAAAGTAAATTCCTTATGTTGAAATAATCCGATACCATACGATTTAACTTGATTTTTGTCGTGAGATTCTTTTAACTATCCCCTATATGGAAATGACGGGAATAGCAACGGTAACACTGGCAGATATTTATTACCAGCAAGGATATATAGAACAATCAATCGAGATATACAAAGAGCTGATGAAACAGGATCCTCTCAACGATGTTTATAAAAAACGATTAACTTCATTAAAAAAGGATTTGAAAGCAAAACAGAGAATGTCTGGCTTTAAAAACAGATAACAATAATCTGGCCATCGCCCATGAGAACGGATAGAATTGAGAAGGTCTACACAATTATAAAAGAGATGGATATTGACGCCTGCGCTTTGAAAGGCATGGAAAATATTTTCTACCTCACCGGGTTTCGCGGTTCCGAGGGAACACTGGTCATTACGAGAGGAGACGTGATCCTCCTTACTGATTTCCGCTACATAACCCACGCGAAAGAAGTCACCAGCGGTCTTCAGGTTATCGAGGTCAGGCAGCGAGAGGGCATGCTTCCCGATATATGTAAAAAATATAATATCAGAAAAATGGGTTTTGACAGTTTTCACATGACCTATAATATCTACAAAGCATGGGAGACAAGCCTGACCGGCACCACACTTGTACCGATGGAGCATGCCATCGAAGAAATCAGAAGGAAAAAAGAACCTGATGAAATCGCCGCAATCGCCAAAGCCATAAAGATAGCCACGGAAGCATACACAGAAATTCTGGAAAGGATTGTCCCCGGCAGGACAGAAAAAGAAATAGCTAACGATCTCGATTACACGATGAGAAGACTGGGAGCTGATTGTCCGGCCTTTCCGACCATTGTGGCATCTGGTCCCCGTTCGGCACTTCCCCACGCAGAGCCGTCAGATAAAAAAATCGCTGCCGGCGAGCCGATTATCATCGATTTCGGAGCGCAGGTAGACGGCTATTGCAGTGACGAAACATGCACGGTTCTCACGGGAGAGCCGGGTGATAAAGTGAGAGAAATATATACCATAGTTGATGAGGCAAGAAAACTGGCTCTGAAGAACATGGAGAAAGGCATGCCTATTAAGACGTTAGATGCGCTTGTTCGGGGGCACATCGATGGAAAAGGATACGGAGATTACTTCCGGCACGGGGTGGGCCACGGGGTCGGTATCGCGGTCCACGAGGCTCCTTCTATTAACAATGTTTCCGACGGACTACTTGAAGAAAATATGGTTTTGACCATAGAACCGGGTATTTACCTCCCCGGTATTGGCGGGGTTCGTCTGGAAGACATGGTGCTCGTTACAGAGGAAAAAACTCAGATTCTCACCCATCTCAGAAAAGATATCATGACCATATGAAATAGTACCGAACCGGTAAAAACATCTGCCGGGAAACAAATAAAGCAGGAGGAAAGAATGATTATCAGCACATCAGAATTCAGAAAAGGTGTGAAAGTATTGGTTGAGAATGAACCCTGCCTGATCGTCGACTTTCAGCATGTCAATCCGGGTAAGGGTGGCGCTTTCGTGAGAACACGTTTAAAAAGCTTTATCACCGGCAACATCCTGGAAAGAACGTATCGTTCCGGTGAAAAGCTTGAAGTCCCCGAAATGGAAGAGAAACAGATGCAGTTCCTTTACAAGGAAGGTACCGATTATCATTTTATGAATGAGGTCACTTACGAGCAAATTTTTATCGATGAGAAAAACCTCGGAGAGGCAAAGAACTACCTTAAAGAAGGTATGGTCGCGACAATCCTCTTTTACCAGGGCAGGACGTTGGGAGTCGATATACAGAATTTTGTGGAACTACTCATTGTTCAGACCGAACCCGGCGTCAAGGGCAACACAGCGCAAAACGCGACAAAACCGGCGGTACTGGAGACCGGATACACAATTAATGTTCCTCTTTTCGTTGAAGAAGGTGATAAAGTGCGGATCGACACCAGAACCGGGGAATATATGGACCGGGTTTTAAAGTAAGACAAAATCACCAATGACCAAATTTCAAGATACAAAGATTAACAAAAATAATCTTTTCGGATCGTGGTAGACTGTGGTGCTTTCTTATGCTTATTTTGGTCATTGTAATTTGGTGATTGGTTATTGTTCAGGTTGAGAGGAATCAATGCTGATAACCTTTGAAGGCATAGAAGGATGCGGTAAAACAACCCAGATAGAACTCCTCTTTTCATATCTGAAAAAAAGGGGATATAGTGTCATAAAAACCCGCGAGCCTGGAGGCACGGCATTCGGTGAATCCCTGAGAGATGCCTTTCTTCATGCCAGCGCAAAGGTCGACCCGCTCGCGGAACTGCTCGTCTTCATGGCAATGAGGGCGCAACACGTCGAGGAATTAATCCTGCCTTCCCTTAAAAAAGGCGCAATCGTCCTCTGTGACAGGTTCGCCGATGCTTCGCATGCTTATCAGGGCTACGGAAGGGGAATAGCTCAAAACACTATTGAGACATTAAACCGACTCGTCACAAAAGGGGTAAATCCCGACCTGACAATCTTTCTTGACTGCCCAGTTGAAAAAGGCCTAACAAGAAAGGCGCAATCGGCATTGATGGACCGGTTCGAAAAAGAAAAACTTTCATTTCATAAAAAGATAAAAAAAGCCTATGAAAAGCTCGTTCAAGATAATTCCGGGCGTTTTTTTGTCGTCGACGGCACGCTTGATATTGATACTGTGCACAAAATTATCAGAAAAAAAGTGGGGGCGCTTCTAAAACGTCATGGGATTTGAAAACATAATCGGTCACGAGAAAGCAAAGAACCTGCTGAGAACTTTTTTGGAAAATAGAAATATCCCTCATGCCTTCTTATTTTATGGGGAGGAAGGAATCGGGAAAAAACTCACAGCAAAAGAATTCGCCAAATATCTTTTCTGTGAAAACGGTGTAGCCTGCGGCAAATGCGGACCCTGCATAAAACTCGAACGGGCCAGTCATCCTGATCTTATCATCATCGAAAATGAAAACTCCATCGGCATCGACAAATCGAGAATGCTCAGCAAGGAAATTTGCGAGTATCCTTATGAAAGTGAAAAACGAGTTATCATCATCGACAAAGCGGAAACGCTTACCCGTGAAGCCGCCAACGCCCTTCTGAAAACCCTTGAAGAACCTCCTCCTTACAATCACTTTTTTCTCATTACATCGGTAGAAAAAGAGATACCCCCCACAATACGTTCTCGATGTAACAGGGTCTTTTTTACACCACTTCCAAAAGAGGGTCTGAAAAAGTATTTTCTGCAGATTCCCGACATCGATGAAGAACGGGCCGAACTTCTTGCAGATATTTCCTATGGCAGTATCGGCGCCGGTCTTTTCTGGGCTGACAATGACAACTTCCATTTGCGGCGTATAATGATAGAACTGATTACCGGCAAAAACAAAAGCTTTATCAGCGCATCGTCTATCGCTGAGAAAATATCAAAGACTGACATGGGTATTGGAATGTATCTTTCCTTTCTCCTTTCATTTTTTCGTGATCTCCTCGTCGTTGAATACGAACAGGACATTTCACTGATCATCAATAGAGACATGGGCGAATTCATGGGATTGCCGAGAGCGGACATGAAATGGATTGAAAAGACCATAAAAAGAATTCAGGAAACTACGGCCGTTATGCGGTATAATGTCAACAGATGGCTTGCTTTTGAAAACCTGCTTTTTCAAGTTATGAGGTAATGATATGAAGAGTTGTTATGTAAATGTCGACAGGCTTGTAGGTATTGTAGAGCTGGAAGCCCCCGATGATCTTGCTATCGGAGATCGCGTCATAAGTGAACTGGATAAAGGACTATGCCTCGGCACGGTATTGACAAACCCTCTTGAATGCACCAAACAAGGGTTGAAAAAGATAACCCGAAAAGTGTCTGAAGAAGAACTGAAGGAATACCGGGAGCTGAAAGAAAAAGAGAAACACGCCTTCGATTTCTGTAAACAGAAAATTTCCGAGATGAAGCTCCCCATGAAACTCCTCAGTACCGAATATCTTTTTGGTAACACGAAACTGCTCTTCTATTTTATCTCGGAAAGCAGGGTTGATTTCAGGGAACTCGTGAAAGAGCTTGCAAAGGAATTCAAAATCAGAGTTGAATTACGTCAGGTAGGTGTCCGGGATGAAGCAAAGATCATCGGCGGATTGGGTAACTGCGGGAATACGGTCTGCTGCAGACGTTTTCTCCATAACTTTTCCATTGTCTCCATTAAGATGGTAAAAGAACAGCACCTGGCGTTGAACCCCGCGAAGATTTCCGGCATATGTGGAAGGCTTATGTGTTGTCTTTCATACGAATATGACACATATCTCAGCTGCAAGAAAGGTTTCCCGAAAGTTGGCAAGAAAGTGATAATTCCGCAGGGAGAGGGGAAAGTCGTCAAACATAACACGTTGAACGCCACGATAACGGTTCGTCTCGAAGACGGGAAGGACGTGACACTCCCTCTCAAAGACATAAAGCTCTCGTCAGAACAGGAGAACAGGCAGCAAAATCCCGGCAATCAGAAATCCAAAAAATCGGGAGGGCAAAAGACCGATAAACAACCGCCGGGTAAAGACACCGGGTAACGTTCCGTTTACTGAATTTTGATGTATAATGCAGCTTTAGATATGTTAATCCAGCCGCAGGTGATTAATTATCGGGAGATTTAAATGAACAAGAAGTACTACATCACGACCCCTATCTACTACATCAACGATGTTCCCCATATCGGCCACGCCTATACCACAATTGCCGCTGATGTTATGGCCCGGTATAAAAGGATCACCGGTCATAAGGTATTTTTTCTTACCGGCACTGACGAGCATGGACAAAAGGTTGAAAAGGCGGCGGCGGCGCTCGGCATCCACCCGAAAGAACATGCCGACAGGATGGTACACCGTTTCACCGACCTCTGGCAGGCCCTCAATATTTCCAATACAGGTTTCATCAGAACCACCGAGGAACGGCATAAAAAAGTAGTCAGGCACGTTTTTGAAAAAGTCCTCGAAAAGAGCGATATTTATCTCGGTGAATATGAAGACTGGTACTGCGTGCCCTGCGAGGCATACTACACGGAATTACAGCTCAAAGACGGGTTGTGTCCCGATTGTCTGAGAAAACCGGAAAAACTAAAGGAAGAGAGTTATTTCTTCAAGCTTTCCAAATACACGCAGCCCCTCCTCAATCTTATTGAAAAACAGAAAGATTTTATTTTACCTGAAATACGCTACAATGAGGTGGCGAGTTTCATCAAGGGAGGACTTCGCGATTTGAGTGTCAGCAGGACAAGCTTTCAGTGGGGTATTTCTATACCGGGTAATGAACGTCATATTGTCTACGTCTGGTTTGATGCGCTCACAAACTACCTCACGGGTATCGGATTTCTCGAAGACATGGAGCAATTTAACACTTTCTGGCCCTGTGACGCTCATCTTATCGGCAAAGACATCCTGAGATTTCACGCCGTGTATTGGCCAAGTTTTCTCATGTCATATGGCCTGGAGCCTCCCAGGCGTGTTTTCGCTCACGGTTGGTGGACTATAGAGGGACAGAAAATGTCAAAGTCCCTGGGAAATGTCGTCGATCCTCATGAGATCATCAAAACATACGGCGTTGATGAGTTCCGTTTTTTTCTCTTCAGGGAAGTCCCTTTTGGGCTTGATGGTGATTTCTCCAGGCAAGCCATTATACACAGGATCAACGGAGACCTCGCCAATGACTTCGGTAATCTGACAAGCAGAAGCGTGACTATGATCGGCAAGTTTCTCAAAGGAAAGATTGAGAGCCCGGAGAAAAAAGGCGGCATGGATGATCATGTTGAGGAGACTGTCATGAAATGCATTGACGGATATATGAAAGAAATGGAAACCTTCTCGTACCATAAAGCCTTTCAAAATGTATTCGAAATCATATCTGTCCTTAATAAATACATTGATTCGGAAGCACCCTGGAAACTGGCGAAAGAAGAAGATTCGCGCGTCAAAACAATCTTCTACAACATCTGGAACAGTCTGCGTATTGTCGCCCTGCTTTTCTATCCCTTCATGCCGGAAAAATCGCAGCAGATATGGAAGGCAATTGGTATAGGCAAATCCATAGAACGAGCCAGCTTCGATGATGAAAAACGCTTTTATCTACCTGATGACATTGCGACAATCGACAAAATAGCTCCCGTTTTTCCCAGGATAGAAGGGTAATAATGGCGTTTGTTCCTCTCAAAAATACCTTGGGTAAAATCCTCAAAAACCATAATATTAAAAATCTTGAGGAAATCAAGATTTTCAGTTCCTGGTATGAAATCGTGGGAGAAAGGATGGCAGAACACACCAGGCCGGCAAACATCAGTAACCGCATCCTTTTTGTCGAAGTCGATGATCCGCTCTGGCTTTCGCAATTGAAGTATATGAAACAGGACATTATCGAAAAAATAGACACAAAAATTAAATCTGATCTTTTTAAAGACATTCGTTTCTTCCTCAAAAACACGTTATAACAAAAACTGAACTCGACAGACTATTGGTCTTCGGGGGATTCTCCAAATATCACGGTAGACAAATGGCTCTTTTCCATATAAACTTTTGTGGTATCGGACACGTATTGGAAAAAGTCTATCGGATAATATCAAGAAAGGGGGAATTATGGGTGATGTTTCCTTTATCATCACAGGAACTCGATCATCTCGTTGTTCATGTATAGTTTTTCTGATAATCTTCCTTTTCGCGTTACCGGTTCTCGTGGAATCCGCTTCTCCGCCGAAAACAGCTCAGGAGCCAAGGGTCAGACAGACATACGGTGGAACGGTCAAGATAATTTCGCTATACAACGCCGTCAACCTTGGTCTTCCTTCAGAGCCAACCAACATATCCGATCTAG
>CAZXVZ010000109.1:0-9494 GCA_964644085.1 uncultured Syntrophus sp.
TTTCCATGGCTGTTTCTCTGATTGTTATGTTGTCAGAATCAATCGCTGTAGTTGGCTTAACGTATATTTCGAGATCATTTGCGTCATCCACAATTTTGCTCCTCTTATGTGAAAGTAAGCATACAGAAAAAGGCATACGGTTAGAATACGCCCGCCTTAATGCCCTCAGCGATCGTCATTCCGAGATTAAAACATTTCGCGAGCATCTCTTGTGTTACCCTGCCAGTGCTGATAATGGGCTGCTGAACCTTTTTGAAGCGATAACCTTTGCATATCCTTTCTATATGGTTCAGTGCTCCGCTGCCGTCATTACCCGCGCTGATAACCGCACAATAGGATTTTTTATAAATCGCCGCGTCATCCTTTAACTCTTCATAGGTTCTGTCAAAAAAGTCTTTTATCGCCCCGGCCATATAGCCGAAGTATTCAGGAGAACAGATCACTATTGCATTGCAACTCCTGACATCCTGTGCCGTGGTATCTGACACTCGTTTTAAAACAGCACGCACACTCTCTGTTCTTATCACGCCCTGCTCAACCGCCCGGGCCAGCTTTTCTGTGTTTCCGGACTGCGTGTGGTAGACAATGAGTACGTTCTGGGATATGTAGTGCTCCATCTGCGTCATGCTCATCAGCTCAATTTTTGCATCCCGTAATCTTTTGAAATTATTTCTGAAATATCCATTACCGAAAGTTTTTCTTCGAGCCCCTCGGCCTTAACGGCATCGTCAAGCATTACGAGACATTTCGGGCAGGCTACGGCAAGGACACCGGCCCCTGTTTCGTAAGCTTCTCTCACTCTTCTACGGGCCGGACTTGTCTCGCTGCCACCGAGAAGATCAATAGAAAAATTACCTGCGCCTCCTCCGCAACAGAGCGCTCCTTCCCTATTCTTACCCATTTCGGTCAGTTCCACACCCTCGACTGTCCTGAGAAGTTCGCGAGGCGCTTCATACTCACTGTTCCATCTCCCCAGGAAGCAAGGATCATGAAAGACGACCTTTGCCCTGAAACCATTTGATGAACCGATACCCTTAGTTTCGATAAAGTCCCGCAGTATCTGAGAGTAATGAAACACTTCAAAATCTCCGCCATATTGATGATAGTAATTCTTTATGGCATTGTAAGCATGAGGAGAATATGCGATGATCTTCCGGATACCCAGGTCTCTAAACTGGTCTATGTTCTTTCTTGCCAGTATTTCAAAGAGACCTGATTCTCCGAGTTTGTACACCTCATTTCCGTCACAACATTCCTCGTTGCCCAGCACTCCGAATGAAACCCCTGCTTCCATCATCACGAAAGCCACGGCTTTTGCCGCTTTCTGTGCCCTGGCATCATAAGATCCTGTGCAGCCGACATAGTAGAGATATTCGTGGTTGTTGTACTGTTCAACGGGAGTTTCCTCTGCCCACCGGCCGCGTTTGGTTTTCGATTCACCATACGGATTTCCGTACAGTTCAACATTTTCAAGAAACCGTTTTACAACTGCCGGTACCTTTCCGGCTTCAACCATCTCACCGCGGGCAGCTATGACCATGTTTACTATGTCTATGTTAAACCCGAGAGGGCATTTGACGACACAGTTTTTGCACGTGGTACATGAATAGAGGACCTCGGCAAGATGCTCCGACCACTCAAGGAAATTGTTTAACCACGCCCTTGCCAACCACAGTCTACCTCCACAGGAATAGCTTTCCACGCGGAAACGCGCGTAAGGAGGGCAATTGTTCACATCTGCCCAGTTAACAGGGAATTTACAGTAGCCGCACCGGAAACATCTGTGTATGAGATCTTTGTATTGAAAATCTGCGAGCGACATCAGGCCACCTCCCAATTTCCCGGATTCATGATACCATTGGGATCGAGAAGCCTTCTGATCTTTCCCATCAGTTCCTTTGTAGCCGGTTCAAGCCGTTCAAGAAGGAGTTTTTGGCCGTAGGTACCCGGCTTCCATATGACGCCCCCGAGTTCCAGCACAAGCTGATCTGTTTCATGAAGGGCCTGTTTTGCCTGTTCAATAGTCTCCTGATCGGCCCTGTTAAAAGCGTATGTCCAGGCAAACATCATACTGTGGCCAATTCCAACACATCGACCCGTGACGGTATACGGAATGTTGTGTCTCTCCGAAATTTCGCGGCCTTTTCGGTAACATTCAGGGTACCTGGTTATGGGCATGATACTGCCCACATACTCGACTCCGCCACCCTTTTTATAGTCGGACATTTTCGATATCTGAGGCCGCTCCAGACCTCTGACAAAACCAAGGTACGCCCCATCTCCCCGATGTATATATTCTCCGAGGGTATCGTCCCAGATTATTTCCTCCTTGAATTCAAGCTCTTTTTCAGAATCTGCGGCTATATTGACCGTAATATGCTGAAGTTCACTGGCGAAGGGAGGAATGGCCCGGCTGAAAGCTATGATGTCTTCGGCCATCTGCACGTGAGTTAACTTGTGCAATATTTCGGGGACGAGTTCCTCATTGTCGAGCACAAAGGTGCCCACGCCCCGTATCTTTTTGGCCGGGAAAAGCCGTATGGAAATCTTTGTAATAATACCGGTAATACCATACCATCCCAGAAACAATCCCATATCCGGCAGAGGATGGTTTGTAAACCATCCTGCCCCGACGGCTATTGATCCAAAGCGACACAGTTCTCCTGTGGGGAGAACAACTTCAAGGCCGTTGACCATGTCGGAATTGAAGCCGTAAGGATGGGCAAGATCTCCCTGGCCATGAATGACAATATTCCCCGCAATAGTTGCCGCGGGCGGCGCCCCCGGTTCAGAATGGGTCAGATTGGGATAATTATTTTCCAGAAAAGCCGTCAACTGGCCCTGTGAAACACCGCATTCCAGTACGGCGTAGCGTGCTTTTTCGTTCACTTCTATGATCCTGTCCATCCGTTTCAAGTCAAGGAGAATTCCCCCCTTTAAGGGGACTGCAAGACCTGCCAGAGAAAGACCGGCGCCAAGAGGGACGACGGGAATCCTTTCTCTGTTGGCAAGGCGAATTATCTCCTGGATTTGTTCTACGCTTTGCGGACAAACCACGTAATCGGGCCTGCGGGGCTCTGCTGTTCCAAGATCGAAGGAATAAATGTAGAGTTCCTCCGGTAATATGGAAACATGTTCTTTGTCCACAATGTTTTCAAGCGCCTGACAGATTGCATTCATTACATCATCTCCCATCCGTTGGTTTCTCGCCTATGGCGAGCCTGCAGAGTTCGCTCATATGCAAGGGTTTTATGCCCTGGATTTTGACCTTGTCACCCAAGGTCTGGAAACATGCGGGGCAGTTGAATACGCAAACTTCCGCGCCCGCCTTTTTCATGTCTTCAACATTTTTCTTTTGAAGTTCTGCAGCTCTCTTGCGGCTTCCTTCACGCCGCTGCCCCTGTATCCCTCCGCCACAGCACAGGGCGTTCTCATCCGAGTATTCCCTCTCAACGTATTGAGCACCGATGAGTTCGAAGATATCCCGGACAAAATGATGTTTGTCCGGCGACAGGCGAGCGGAGCAGGGCCGTTGATAGGCGACTTTCATATTCACTTTTTGAATCATATCTTTCAATTCGACGAGACGGTGATACAAAAATTCATAAAAATGGACCGGTTTGAAGGGGACGCTAATTCCTACCGCGGGGCAGTATGACGAATACGTGCCATAACACTCATCATGAAAACAGATTACCTCGGTAGGCTTGTGCCTGCTGATTGTGTCAATAATCCCGGGCAGTCTTTCCTTGATAACAGAAGACCTTGCGTAGTGAAGGTACATAAGCTGACAGAAATAGTGAAACATTTTTCTTCCATCCGTTGAAATGACATCAAGGCCTTCGAAGAGCTTTCCCTGTATCAAAGGTGTAAGTTCAGAAAAAGCTCCCATATTCAACACGGGCCTGTTGATGTCTCTTATTTCCGGTTCACCTCTGAAGGGAACACCCAGATTTACAGCCCTCGTGATAAGCGGTCTGGGCACAGGAGACAAGTTCAATTTCTCCTGTTGTTCAACAATGAGATAAAAGGGGTGGTTTTTCATGGGACAGTATTCCTCGCAGGCATAGCAGGTGACGCACTGATGAAGCACAAAGGAATCCTCTCCCCGGGCTATCTTAATCATTTCCTGTGTTGCCGTATTTTTATCGACGTCCATATGCTGACACTTGACGAGGCAACTGCCTGTAGGGCAGTGTGCGCATCTATTCTCATCGAATTGCAGTTTGTACATGCTATCCCTCCAAAAAAACAATACCTAATCCCAGGCTATGCCGTGGAGAAATCTTGTATTCTAAAGGTAAAGGGAATGGTGTTTTTGATTTCCGGCAAGAGAATACAAGAGGTATTAAGTTAGAAGGTTATTATTTTATAACCCTTCTCGATGTATTTTGCCAGACTCGGATGGCCCTTCAGTTCGTTACAGACAGGCAGTCCTTGAGCCTGAGCTTCTTTCAGCGATCCCATCTTTGCCGAACAGGCCTGGCATACGCAATCGATCAGTTCTTTTTCGCGAACATCAAGATAGAGGTCCGCGAAGGGTTTCCTTCTATCATTCAGATCGGTGATCAACTTTGTCGCGCTTCCTTCTATGACAATCTTGACTTCATAACCTCTTTCTTTCATGTCCAGAGCGTTGAGCAATACATGGACAAAACACATAAGTTCACCGTTAAAAACCACCAATACCACCCGTTCATTCATTTTCTCCGCCTCCGAGAGCATAAATATTGCTGTTTCCCGCAAAAAGAACCGCTAAAAGAATTCAAACCATGGATTGTTGTCATGAAGCCTCATGTAATTCGATCTCATATTTATTCGTTTTGCTGCAGGATTTCAGTGTAACCGCCACGCGCTTGCCCTTGAGAAGGAATTCATCGCAGCGCATTCGCAATTTGCCGAAATCTGCTGATTCCAAAAAAAGCTTCAGTAGTTCAAGTGTTTCTTCTTTTTCAACGTCTTCCTGATCGTTTTTCAGCAGAAGACTGAGCACCTTTTCGTACTCTTTCTTAGCAACAGTCTGAATGCAATGAGAAACATCAGGTTCAAGTTTCAAGATCATGAGCATCACCAAAATACAAAAAAGTTTTACACAATTACAAGGGAAGAGGGCGGATTGGTCACGGCCATTCTCGATATACAAAGCCGAACGAAAACCGCCCCGAGATCTGCATCACAACGCTGTCAATCCTTTTTTTCATTTCAGCACATCCGATGCGCAATCTGTAAAAGTAACAAGAAAGCATCAGGTGTATATGGATTCGGCATATTATTTATGGTTAGTCTGATTCCATGCTGGTTTTCCAGACTTCCCATACTTTACCCACAAGATCAGGACCGGGTTTCAGTGTTAGTTTGCCCGGTTTCCATCCTGAAGGTGTTGCCTCGGTTCCCTTGCTGTTTCTTACATGCTGAAATGCCTGAATCTGTCTTATGGTTTCAGCCACATGTCTGCCAACCGGAGGAGTGAGGACCTCGTACCCCTGAATCACTCCATCAGGATCGATGATGAACCTGCCACGGTTAAGTACACCAACGTCCTCGTCGTATATACCATAAGCCGTGCCAACCTTGCCGCCTCCATCGGAAAGCATGGGAAAAGGAACTCCACCTTTAACCATCTTTGATAATTCATTATCGTTCCACATTTTATGTACATAGATGCTATCAACACTCATCGATAAAACTTCAACACCGAGTTTCTGGAATTCCGCGTAATGACCGGCGACCGCCGATATTTCTGTTGCTCAGACAAAGGTAAAATCACCCGGGTAACAACACAATACAACCCATTTTCCAAGATGTTCTGATAATTTTACAGCCGTGAACTCCCCCTTGTGGTATGCGGGGGCGACGAAATCAGGAGCCGGTTTGCCGACCTGTATCATTTTTTCTACCTCCTTTACTGGTTTTGACACTTGTTGTTCCTGCTTTGCATCGGGTTGTCCCACCAGACCACCTGTCGGACGGGCACAACCTACCTTGAGCTTTTCTGCCATAGGCAACCTCCTTTAATAATGCGTTGATGTGCCAACCGTATTCCCTTTTAAACCCTGATGAGTGTGAGCTCAATATATCGGGTTTACTGTAGTAATTATAACATCCTTTTTTCATGGCGTAATAAACATAACGCTTCCTTTTTTCAAATTTGTTGATTGTAATCAAGAAGACATAAGTTTTTTCAAAGCTGAGCCTATTTCTGCTTCACCTACAAAGATCTCCTTTTTACCATTTTGCTCGATGACACAGGAAGGTGTATACCTGATTTTATCAGATTGAAGTTGAGAATTAAAAAATGCAAATATGGGTTTTACGTCAAATGCCTTGAATTGCACATTTTTACTTTTTAGCATATCTTCAAGTTTTTCAGAGTCTTTAATGCCCTGGGCCGCCGCGGCAATGAGTGCATTCCTTGCCTTTATCACCGAATTAAAGTCTTTTTTCATGTTTATTGTGTAGAGGAAGTATTTCGCATACATAGTTGAATATTCATAGGTTGGGAAGTCAATAAAGGTAAAAGTTATGGCATTTTTCTTTACCAATTCTGTGAGAGTATGTTCTATTTTTGGTGCCATGTCGCGGCAGGGTGAACAGAAATAGTCAGCGTATAGCCGCACCTGGATAGCTCCTGAACCGAACGAAGGAACCGATACTACGTCTGCCGCACAAACCGGTGAGAGTGAATTGTAAAACAAAATAGAAAGAAAAGATAGTAACACTATTTGAAATAAAAATGTACGTGTCCGTGCTTTGTGTTTGATACGAAAAAGAAGTTGAGACATTATTTTTACCTCCAAAAAAAGATAATAAAATCAGTTGTCAACCAGACTATCCTTTTTATCTGCTTTGTGTAGATAAGAATCAGCGGCTTTATGTAATGTGTTTGCGGCAAGGAGCGCGCAATGCTGGTCTTCTTCTGGTAAGCGCCCGATGGTATTAATGATGGTTTCTTGCGTAATAACGTGGAGTTCAGCCGGTTTTTTTCCGAGTGCAAGCTCAGCCGCAAAGGATCCGCATATCATGCTGGAGCCGCAACCGTCTGTTTGAAACGTGGCTTCTTTTACTACCCCCTTTTCGAACTTCAAGTAGATCTTCATTGTGTCACCGCAGGGACCAGTAATACACGCATAGCCATCAGGGTTGTCCATAGATTTCATATAAAGCGGATTATTCCACCTGTCAAACCCTTTTTCTCCATATGCTTTGATAGTGTCTCCAAAAATTTCATTCTGTAAATCCCTGACGAAATCATCAAGCTTATCGGTCATTATCGCGTTTTCTCCTTTTCAAAATACATGTCCACTCTCTGAATTCATTTGCCAAATTAAGGACCATATTAAGCGGGCCTCAATCATATAATTTTAGCAAGTTATATGCCACACACTATAAGACGAATTGGTGTTCATAACTGATTATGATTAAAAGATATTATGAAATATTGTCGAATAAAAATGTGATGTTTCACCTATCTATCTATGCATAATGCACGATTACTTCCGTCGGGTACGACCATCTTTTTCCGGTTTTTCAATGTGTAAGTCCCGTATTTTTCTGTAGAGTGTGCTGGTGTCAATGCCGAGTGCATGGGCTGTTAATTTCCTGTTTCCGCTGTAGTGTAGAAGTGTATCGGCGATAACACCTTTTTCTATTGCTGTCAGACTGGCAGGCATTGCAATGTTTGCGGATGAGATACCGATCGAACGTATTCCGGAAGGAAGATGGTGCACATCTATTTGTTCCCCCCTGCACAATACGTAAGCCTGTTCAATAATGTTCTCAAGTTCCCGAACGTTTCCGGGATAATCGTATTCCATGAGCAGGGCCATCGCTTCTTCTGAAACTCCGGTAATGGTTTTTTTCTGAAGGTGATTGAGCTTTGCAAGGAAATGGTCTATCAGCAGAGGAATATCTTCACGGCGTTCTTTTAGAACCGGTATAATGAGATGAATGACGTGTATTCTGTAGTAAAGGTCCTGACGGAACTTGCCCGTTTCAACGAGTTTTTCCAGATCTTTGTTTGTAGCGCATATTACGCGTACATCTACTTTTTTGGCTTCAATACTGCCCAGTGGTTCTATTACCCGATCTTGCAGTACCCGAAGTAATTTTACCTGAAGGGCGGGGGATATGTCGCCAATTTCGTCGAGGAAGATTGTTCCTCCATCAGCGAGAATAAACCTTCCTGGCTTGTCCCGTTTCGCGTCCGTGAAAGCGCCAGCTTTGTAGCCGAACAGTTCGCTTTCAAGAAGGGTATCCGGCAGCGCGGCGCAGTTTATTGCCACGAACTGTTTTTTTCTTCGCGGTGAAAGATTATGTATCGCTCTGGCAAAAAGTTCTTTACCTGTTCCGCTCTGACCTTCTATAAGAACCGTGCTGTAACTTTCGGCAATCTGCGGAAGAATCTCAAAGAGGCGTACCATAACAGAACTTCTTCCGATAATATCTTCAAATGTATGAAGACTTTGCAGTTCTTTCTGCAAACGTTCCACCTGGCTTAAGTCCTGAAATGTTTCAACTCCACCGGTAACACTTCCCTTATTATCTCTCAGGATAGCTGTGGATATTCGGATTGGTATACGGCGGCCCTTGTTATCGACAATATATGCTGTTACGTTCACCACAGGTTTACCTGTTTCAAATGTCTGTCTCAAGGCGCACTTATTCTCACAGATATTTGCGTGGAACACATCGGAGCACAAGCGACCAATGGCATCTTTTTTCTGTACCCCCACAATACGTTCCGCTGCCCGGTTGAAAGACGTTATATGCCACTGATGGTCTACGGTAAAAACACCTTCGTTGATGGAGTCGAGAATGATCTCTTGTGAGCTTTTTCCTTTTTCCTGATCCATTATAATTCTCTTAGCCTTTAAAAGTATTAATCATGCTAATTGCAATCGTATATGGATTATAATATTGCATAATGAATATTAAAAAACAAGCATGATTTTTTTGGAAGTCATATAACTTACTAATATTATGCATTATTATTAGGATAATCTGATAGGCATGTGATTTGCTTATTCTTTGGACGTGAGCATAGGGGTAGCAAAAGGATTGATGTAGATTAAATTGGAGAATAGATAAAGACGATGAAGATAGGCGGTAGGAAACGTGGCCAAAGAATGCGATTTCATGGAGGATGCAGCCGACAACGTAACGTTGGCACGGCCAGGTCCGGCGCAAGAAATAGTACTGGTATTATATCTAATACCCTCGCTTTGTTGAGAAAGAAAATTGCTTTGGGAGGAATGAACAGACAGTTAAATACTGGAGGTATCCACTCAATAGATCTTCCAAAGACATTAAGTTTTCAAACAGCCAGCCGGATGATTGTGCCGAGTACTGCAGGACAAGGAAATCAACCAGCGAGAGATAACCGTTTTCAGGTTTTTATTGATGCCAGGAAATGCGTGGGTTGTGGAATATGTGCGCAAGCCTGCCCGAGAAACGCCATTGTTGTGAATAAAGTAGCCAAGATCGACCATAGAAGA
>CAZXVZ010000110.1:0-3124 GCA_964644085.1 uncultured Syntrophus sp.
CACGGCATCCGCACGACCGTTTCGCGAGAAACAGCGACAAATGGAGAGATTACAGACGTGTCTGGCGAGAGAAAGGAGAACGGGCAACAGATGATCTCATACGGGACGTAGAAAAGAATGATTCCGCAAACGACTAGTCGGCAGAAAGCGCAGGTATCATATACGCCTGAAGAGGTAATAGCTATCGCAAAAAACTTGAAAATGAAATGTATATATAAAAAATGTTTTGGATATGTGTTATGTCGAAAGAAAAAAATTCATTTGATGTCGAATCACAAGATACCGGAGGAAAAATTTTGCAGCGGAGAATAGAATCTGATACATCACGAACTGCCCAGATGACCTGCATGTCGAGAGCAATCTCTTTCTTTGAGACAAACAGCTGGTACAAAAGCGATGATTATGTATCAGTGAGGCTCCTACCGAACCTTATGAGGTTTTTAATCCGTTTTGCGTCCTTCAGAGGCCTCATAAGCAGAAAAATCGCTCCGAAAGGTATTTATGAATACGTCATTGCTCGGACAAAATATATCGACACCGTATTCAGGCAGGCACTATCGAGGCAATTTGACCAGATACTTGTCTTAGGTGCCGGCTTTGATACAAGGGCACTTCGTTTTCATCATGAAGCCGGGACCACAAGAATGTTTGAATTGGACGTGCCAATAACGCAGAACGCAAAGATAAATCAGTATCACAAAAGAGGGCTTGTAGTGCCGCCGAACCTCACCTTTATATCCATCGATTTCGATAAGGAATCACTCTCAACCAAACTTGAAGAGGCGGGATTCAAAAAAGACAAGCGTAGTTTATTTATTCTTGAAGGGTTGCTTATGTATTTACAACTGGAATCTGTCGATAATCTCTTCCAAACAATACATGCGTTTTCCGGGACGGGAAGCGAGGTTGTCTTTGACAGTGTCTATGCCTCCGTGTTGCGCAGGGAAAATCTTTTCTTCGGTGAAGAAGATATTGTCAAGACAGTATCCAAAGCCGGAGAGAAATGGCAGTTCGGCGTAGAAAGGGACAGGATCGAAGATTTCCTGAGAACACGTGGATTCGCGTTATCCGAATACCTCGATGCCAACGCCTTGGGACAAAGATATTTTCGAGATGAAAGCGGTAATATTGTAGGGAAAATTAACGGCACCCACTTTCTGGCGAGGGCCGTTAAGGAATAGCGGGGAAATAATGAGCGAGAAAAGAAACCATGTTTTTCCGGTAGAAAAAGCCGGCAGCCTTGATAGCAGGATACGGGGATGGTTTTTCAACCCGAAAAAGATACTCGGTCCATACGTGAAAGAAGGGACGACAGCCCTGGATATAGGATGTGGTCCGGGATTCTTCACTGTCCCTCTTGCTCAGATGGCAGGTACAACGGGTCATGTGGTAGCGGCCGATCTCCAGGAAGAAATGCTTCGGAAAGTGCAGATGAAAATTAAAGGAACCTGCCTGGAGAAACGAGTTACCCTGCATAAATGCGAAGAAGATGGAATTCATTTTTCCGAAATGGTCGACTTCATTCTTCTGTTCTATGTGGTCCATGAGGTTTCTGCGAAAGAGGCGCTTTTCAGGGAATTACAGTCTGTGCTGAAAGTTAATGGTCGTATGCTTGTGGCAGAACCCCCGTTTCGTGTTTCGAAGAAAGAATTTGAAAAAACAATTCGGAAAGCCGGAGACGCGGGATTTGTTGTGGTGGAGAGGCCGGGGATATTTCCCAATTACGTTGCGGTGTTGAAAAGAAACTCCTGATATGTGTTTCCATCTATCGGATTTTGCAATAGCCATAAGCCAATCTTGCACTGTCCATAAGAAGGAAAGATGGCAACAAACAACACAAATCGCTTTCTTGATGAGGGCGGTCCTAATCAACAAGGGTTCTTCAGACAGATATGGTGATCCAGAAGACTATGGCAAGCACAATCCTGTATAAACCGAAAGGTATAAATGTGTGGTTCTTTATGAAACTGAGGAGAAATTTCACTCCGGCGAGAGCGGAGAAAAACGAAAGAACAAATCCTATCGAGAGATACCCCAACTGCTCCGCCGAAAAACTGCCGGCATTCTTCATGAGATCAAGACCTGTGGCGGCAAGCATGGTAGGCACAGCAAGGAGAAATGAAAATTCTACAATCGTTTTTCTTTTTAGCCCCAGCATCAAACCACCGACGATAGTGGCAGCTGATCGGGAAACACCGGGTATCATGGCAACAGTCTGAAAAATCCCGATGAGCAGACATGTTGTGTAGGGGATGGAACCATAGTCACTTACAGCATCTTCATTCTCTTTATGCAACAGTTCGAAGCCGATGAGCGCCAGTCCACCTATCAGGAGTGACCACAGGACAATATTGCAGTTTGTCAGCAGATAGGTCTTGATGATTTTATAAAACACAAGTCCAAGAACAGCAGTGGGAATAAAAGCGGTAATGACCTTTTTCAGAACCTGAACATCGACGAGTAGTCGTTTCCAGTAGAGCAGAACAACAGATAAGATGGCTCCGAACTGTATTGCTATCTCAAAGGTTTTCAGGAAATCAGTCTGTTCGAGTCCAAGCACCCTTGCCGTCAGCATAAGGTGCCCTGTGGAGGAAATGGGGAGGAATTCCGTAATGCCTTCTACAATGGACATGATAAGCGTTTGCAGGAAATTCATAGGCCATCATTCTTTCAGGTTTCTTCACTGTTGTCAAACGTTATGTTTGGGTGAGTTTGGGTGATGTTATTGGCAATGCAAAAATTAGTCCCGGACTTATGGCTGAGTAATTTGCAAGGTTTCTGAAGTAAAGACCCCACGTGGAGAAAGCGCATACTTTGTTAATCCTACTTGAATACATATCGTGATGGCATTACGTGGCCCTTCGTATCTGAAAAAAAGAGGTTTAAGACGGCCCTGAATTTCAAACTTTTTTAAGGGAACACCGCTGGGTATTTGGAGATTTAACGAAACACTATGAACGAATGTAAAAAGAAAGAGGTTAAAAGTCTTAAGGGCTAACGCATTTTCCTTCAGAATGACCAGTCTTTCGATCCTCAACATCAAAATAACGTAGTCTTCTCAGTTTCACAATTACATAGACTTCTTTCCCTACTGCAACAGTTATTTCATCAAAGGCATCATCGG
>CAZXVZ010000110.1:3134-9280 GCA_964644085.1 uncultured Syntrophus sp.
TCTTTTTCATCTTTGATGAAAAGGGAAAAACAAATTTAATCCAGATTCGTCATCAGAGCAAGCGCCATGCCGGGATTTCCTTCACAAACACGCTCATTTCGCTCCTGCGGCTTCATTCGCTCCCACTCGACTTCGAAACTTTTGTTTTAGGCAAAAGGCCAAGCTTCCTTGTCTCGTGAGGGTTTGTTTCAGGAAACCCACAACATACCGCGTAATGACAAATTCTGGTTTAGAAGAGATTTGGCTAAAGGTACGTCATTAGTCATTAGCATCAAAATAACGTAGTCTTCTCAGTTTCACAATTACATGGACTTCTTTCCCTACTGCAACAGTTATTTCATCAAAGGCATCATCGGTCATCTCCGCAAGGAGCATTGTTGTACCGATGGAGACCCTCACGCGCACGGCAGATCCGTGACGGACAATCTCTTCTACTTTTCCTTTAAAACGGTTTAGCGCCGGTCCTGGGGGCTGTACATCAGAAATATAGATGTCGTCGGGAGGAATAGCTATTTTGCCGATGTTGCCTTTATCGTACGGTAATATAATCTTCAAATCGCCTGATTCAACCTCTACCAGATTAGAAGCAAGGACTCTTGAGCGGGTGCATTCGATAATATTCGGCATCCCGATGAACTCGGCAACTGACCTGTTTCGAGGATCAAAAAAAAGATCCCTGGGAGTCGACACCTGTTCTACTTTGCCTTTCGACATGACCGCGATCCTGTCTGCGATTTCTTCCGCTTCCCTGAGATCATGGGTTACATAAACGGTTGTGACTCCAAGCTTTCTCAGGAGAAAAAGCAATTCGCTCCGCAGATACTTCGATGTTTGATGGTCGAGACTGGATGTAGGTTCGTCGAGCAGGAGAATACTCGGCGACGGCGCGAGGGACCGGGCAAGCGCCACACGTTTTTTTTCACCTCCCGAAAGCATATGGGGATACCGTTCAGCAAGGTGAGTAATGCGCGTCATCTCCATGAGAGTTAGAACGCGGTTTTCTGCTGCCAATTTGCTATAACCTCTTGCTTCCAGTCCGAAGGCGATGTTGGATGCCACCGTAAGGTGAGGAAAGAGAGCAAGTCCCTGGAGGAGGTAGCCCACACCCCTTTTCCTTGGCGGCACTTTATTCATGTCAGCGCCATCAATAAACACTTTTCCCCCGTAGTCTGTGATGCCCGCGATGACATTCAGTAAGGTTGTCTTCCCCGCACCCGTTGTTCCGACGATGACAAAGATTTCCCCGTCTCTGATTGTGAGATCAACATCCCGGCAGACGTGCTTTTCCACTTTTATAAGCTTGATCTCAGGCATGGTTGCTCCACTTGCCCACCATGAACTTCTCCGCGAGTGCAAAACCTTTTTCAAAGATGAGGCACATGACGGAGAGCACTATGAGGCACACGAGGATGATATCCACGCGAACAAGGCTCTCAGCTTTCATAAGAAGGGCACCGATGCCTGTCGGTATGGCAACCATTTCCGCGGCGATAAGGACCCGCCACGACATTCCCGCCTCCAGCCTCAGGCCGGTAAAGATATTAGGAAGGGCAAGGGGGACGATGATCCTGAAAAGAACCCTCAGATGGGAAGCGCCGAGCATCTCTGAGGCCTGGACATATTTTTTGTCGACGTTCCTGATTCCTGTGGCCGTATTGTAAACAACAGGGAAAAAGGAACAGATGAATATGATCGTTATGGGGAGCATCTCGTTGATACCTATCCACAACATCAAAAGTGGCAGCCACCCAAGGGCGGGAATAGGGAAAAGAAGGCTGATGATGGGGCCGAATGCCTTGTTGAACACATCCTTCCACCCCATGACAATACCCACCGCAACACCTGCGAGAGAACCAGTGAAGAGACCAATCAGCACCCTCATGAGACTGCTCATAAAATTTTTTCCCAGCACCCCATTGGCTGTTAGGTGGTAGAACTCTGCCATCACCGCCGAGAAGGGTGGGAAAAGCAACTGCCCGGAAAAAAGATCCAGGTGGCCAATTGCTTCCCACAGTGCGACGAATGCGGCAACAGGGAGGAAACCCCAGGCTGACTGAAGTCTTTCATTTTTTCTTCTCATTGACAAACCTCAGATCAAGGATATCTCCGCTGTTGAAGGTCTTTCGAATGTTGCCCTCACGGACTGCAAAGTCTATTTGTTCCTGCACGGTACGGGGATCAATGAGAAGGCTGTAATCCATTCTATCCATGGATTTGCGGATAGCACCAGGAGTTATTACCAACTTTGCTGCTGTCTCTGCAGCCTCGATGGGAAAGATTCGGTCACCCGTCACCTGAAGTTGTCCCGCCATGATCGATGCCGCCTCCTTGGGGTTTTCGGTGATCCACCTCGTTGTTTTCTCGGTGAGTTTGACCAGCTTTTTCACAATATCAGGATGATTCTTTATTAATTCCTCCTTTACGATCAGGACACTTCCCTGCATTGCCGGCCATAGATTCTGGCTGGTAAGGAGTATTCTGAATCCAGCTTCCTCGGCCATTGCAGGCCAGTGTTCGGGAAGGAAGCAGGCATCCAGTTTTCCTGCTTTGATAGCCATGATCTGCATGGGTGGGTTCATCCGCTGCACCTTGTTCAGCACCTTGCTTCGATCGAGACCATATTTCTCTATAGTTTTAAGCATTACGGCGTCCACGGGGCCGCCTACCTGAATACAACCGATACGAATGTCCGGTTTCTCCAAATCCTTGACGCTTTTTATCTTCTCCGGGTTTACCACCAGTGCGTATCCGTGTTTATGCGTTCCTGCCACTACCTTCACCGGCACACCAGCGTTCCCGTAAGCGTTAATAGCGGGCAAGAGGCACATGTAGGCCGCCTGGATATCGCCCTTGCTTAGAGCTGCAGCCAGAGACATACCAGTAACATAGCTGAAGAACGTCGCTTTTATACCCTCTTCTTCGAACCACCCTTTTTCCTTCGCCACGTAAGCGCTCGCCGCGTGGTCGGTGAATTCAACGGCGATGTTGATGGGAAAGGATTCACCTCCATGTGCGTGAAATACAAGAGCCCAAAAAGTGACGATTGTAATACAGATTATACTGAGTTTTTTCATGGATTCTTCTCCTCCTATATTCAAAAAGCAATCCTGCAATTATGTGAAAACGTGTATTGCCTGCTTCTTGTTGTTTTTACTGCGGGTGGCCTCATCTTGGACCAAGTCAAAAGAGTGTGCGGCCGTAAATGGTCTCATGACCCGAAAAGATCATCACGCGAAAGATAACCGGTTTTCCATTGAGAAACGTGGTGACAGCTTTTTTCCAAGTTGTGCCCGTTGCCAATATGAACTGATGTCATGAGAAGCGACCATTGCTTTTTTACCCACTCTTCGATGATCTTTTCTTAAAAAAGCATTCTACGTTATATTATATATAATATAACGATATTTATATACCAAATAAAGTAATCATATGTCAATAATGCCAAATTCGTCATTACACGTTAAATAAAAATATGTTTGCCCTGAGGAACTTTCCTTCAATGACACCATTGTAAATGGCCAACGAGAGAGTCTCCGTGCGACCTATTATATTACCGCCGAGCATCAGACTGATACCGACTTCTCCTATTGAACGTCCAAAAGCAAGCAGCAAGCCGGTTGTACCACCGCTTTTTATGTTCGGCAGAATCACCTTAAGCAATATCTGAATCAGTGTCTTTCCGTTACGTATCAACAAGTCTTGTACAGAGCATCCGTTGCGTAGATAAGGATTTCCGCATGAAATGCGGCATCAGGTATGATCTACTGTGAAGCTCCTGATTTGGGAATGATCAGGCAGAACATCGTTTGGGACTTATTCAGACCATAGATGATACCGTGTTAAAAATACGCTCTCATTCAGTCTACGTATTACCCTGAGTCACAACCAACTCCAGAATTCCCGACTATATGTGCTGCAAACTGCTATAATTGAACATATAGACTAGTTCAACGAAGAGGAGGAGGTGAAATACATGAGAATAAGCGCGCGTAACATATTGAAGGGCAAAGTAAAAAAAGTGATCCATGGAGCCGTTAATTCTGAAATTACTATAGAACTTCCAGGTGATAACCAACTTGTCTCAATTATTACAAAAAGCTCGGCGGAAAACCTTGACCTCTCTGAAGGGAAGAATGTTTACGCGGTTATAAAAGCTTCCAATGTGATGATTGCTGTAGATTGATTGTAAAGCGTGATTACTAAAAAATTGAAAGGTACAAATTTTATTGTACCAGAGTAGAGGTGTTGTCTCTTCTCAATCTGTTATGATAAGTAACTTTTAAATTATGTGAATGGAAATAGCTTCAAAAGATAAAAAGACTTCGCTTCCATCAAAGAAGTTTGCCTCGAAAATAGATTTTTTTGAAACAAGTACTTTAAATATTACATTTTTGACCCTAACATGGGCTTCGTAATAAAACCCCTGATCAACCATGGTCGTGATTTTCCCGCTGAAGGAATTGTTGTTATGTAAATCATATTTTTCCTTGGTGATAACTATATCATCAGGTCGAATCGCAACCCTGCCATGACCTCGTGATGCTTGACCCATATCCATTATCAACTCATTTTCTATAATTGCCCGTGAACCGTCAAATCGAGCATCAAAAATGTTTTTCATTCCCACGAAGTCGGCAACAAACATGGTTTTTGGCCTTTGAAAAATATCTTCCATGGTGCCTACCTGTTCGATTTCTCCATTATTGACAATAGCGCATCTATTGCCGAGTGATAGCGCTTCTGCAAAATCATGCGTTACCATCAAGAATGTAGTTCTTGAGGATTGGTGAATTTTTCTTAGCCTATCGCGGATATCTTCTCGGGAATTTGGATCCAAGGCAGATAGAGGTTCATCAAGCAATAGCACATTCGGTTTTACCACCAACGCCCTTGCGAGAGCCACACGCTGGAGTTCACCTCCACTAAGATTAAGAGGCAGGCGGTTTTTTAGGTGCATGAGCCCCAATTCTTCAATTAACTCAGCACCTCTTTTTCTTGTCTCCTTTTTATCATGTTTATGAAAATGAAGGCCATAATAGATATTTTCGTTTACTGTCATATGTGGAAAAAGAACATAATCCTGGTACACTATTCCTATCCCACGCTTCTCAGGCGGGAAGCGCGTTACGTCTTTCCCTCCGATAATGATTTTTCCATTTTTTACAGGAATTAAGCCGGCCAAGGCCTCAAGAAGAACAGTCTTTCCTGCACCGGTAGGTCCCATGAGGATGAAAAATTCTCCCTCTTCTATAGAAAGATTAATTCCGTGGAGGTTGAATCCATTTAAACGGGTTTCAAGATTATTTATTTTAATCATGTTTTTTATTGGGTAGAGTCAAAAAACGCAAGACGAAGAATAGACTCAAGCAAACAAGAACCAACCAGAAAGCAACAGGTTGTGAGTACTTTAAGCCATATCCCTCAAATCGTTCATAGATAAGTACAGGAGCTATCATTGGATGATAAGCAACGACGACTACTGCCCCGAATTCACTAATGGCTCGGGCGGCACACATGATGATACCAACCAGCATACTTCGCCAGGCTAATGGAAAGGTGATTCGAAAAAAGGTACTGGTCATTGTTGCTCCCAAACTTCGCGATACACCTTCCAACCGGGGTGAAATATTTTCAAAACCTTCTTTTGCGGCGTGAACATAAAAAGGTAAACCCACAAATGTAAGCACAGCGGTGATTCCCGTAACGCTGCCCATAACTCTTATTCCGAGATCGGAGAGACACTGCCCGATCCAATGGTTTTTTCCCACTACGCTCAGAATAGCTATCCCTACGACAGGATGGGGTATGACGATAGGAAGATCAATGATTCCCTCAATGAGCCGTTTACCGGTAAAATTTTGTCTGGCAAGCACATAAGAGAGTGGTGTTCCGAGGAAGAAAGAAATAAGTGCGGCCAATCCTGCGGTGTAAATACTCAGCCAGATTGACCGCAAAACATTTTTATCCTTTAAAGTCTCCCACAGCATGAATGTCGAGGGAGCGGTCATCATTTCTATAAGCGGGAGCAGGATAAAAATCATAACCACAAAGCCGCACCAGATCACGACCCAGAAAAATGGCCCCTGCTTGCTCATCCATCTTGCTCTCAGTCTTTAACCTCAACTAAATTCTGCAATTCCGAGGGA
>CAZXVZ010000111.1:0-9177 GCA_964644085.1 uncultured Syntrophus sp.
AACAAAGACCTGATCTATGAAATAATACCTTGATTTGATTTCATAAATATAATGGTTTTCACTTCGGTGACATGACACGCAGAACGTCGGAGTAGGCCTAAAGCAAATTCCCTGATTATGGTCTCAGCTCGGTATGGGTTGGTTGCGCTCCAATCTTCTCTTAAGGCATAGCAGGCAAAGGCTATAACCTGGGGAGGAATCAGAGGGATAGATCACATATAACGGACAGCTGCCTTTATTTTTGTGTCACATATTCAAAAATAATACCGGCTTCTCATTTTGTCATAATTACCTTTTTTTCTTGACTTCAATGACAACAATATTTAGCATTGATGATTAAAGAGACAAGTCTTAAATGTGCTGATGCTATATATGCTTGTAGCGTAATGACGAAAAGAACAATATTACACAAAGCAGCAAGGGTTCATTTTTGTTATTTGCCTGGATATTCATTAGAATTTAACATTCGGTCTGCTTAATGTGGGAATTAAGGTCCGGGAACCGAAAGATATTTTAAAGGAGGGTATACGATGAAAAGCAAGAGTTTGTTAAACAACATTGTTTTTGCGATAGCCATATTGTGTCTTATTATTTCCACACCTTTAGTTGCTGGCGCGCAGGCAAAAAAAGAGGTCACAACCACTCCCAAAGCCACTGGGCAAGCAGTGAAAGCATTACCGGCGAAAACTGCTAAGGTGCCAGTGCCCGGATATGGTGGAATCCTCAAGATAACCTATAATAACGATGCGCAACAATTAGGTAACCCGGCAGCGCGGCCCTTTGATTTGACGAGTGTCAAGTTTTCACGGCCTGCCATTGAGACTCTCTTGCGTTACGACGAAAAGGGCAACCTTGTACCGTGGCTTGCGGCTGGCTGGAGGGTCAGTAAAGACCTGCAGTCTGTAACTCTTAATCTGCGAAAAAACGTGAAGTTCCATGATGACACACCCTGTGACGCCGAAGCGGTGAAATGGAACTTGGAACGTTACCGGACATCCAATAATCCCGAGCTGAAACCTGTGACATCAATAGATGTCATAAATGACACCACTGTGAAACTCAATCTTGCCAAATGGGACGGCACCATTGTCGGCAATCTTGCGAGCTATGCCGGGATGATGATATCGCCGACGGCGTTTAAAACAAACGGAGCTGACTGGTGCCGGACACATCCGGTAGGTACCGGACCTTTTAAGTTCGTAGGTTGGCAGAAAGATGTTTCTGTTAAATACGAAAAATTTAATAATTATTGGCAGAAAGGCAAGCCTTACCTGGACGGTATTGAATGGGTGGTGATTACGGATTCCATGTCGAGGCTTGCTGCATTTAAACGGGGAGAAGTGGACGTACTGACGAATGTGGACCCCAAAGACGTGCAGGAGCTTAAGGCTTCGGGAAAATACTATGGAACGTTCTGCGAGTTATCGGCGCTTGCTTTCTGTATAATGGGGGACAGCGGTCATGAGGGTTCCCCTTTTGCTGATCTAAGGGTCAGGCGGGCAATAGAACATGCTGTTGACAAGCAGGCTCTCGCCAGAACGTTCACCCTTGGTTTGGGCCAGGTTGGAAATCAGTATGCGCCGCCGAAGTCATGGGGTAATAATCCGAATGTAAAAGGCTACTCATATGATCCCGCGAAAGCGAGAAAACTGCTGGCCGAGGCGGGTTATCCGAACGGGTTCAAAACAAAACTTATCTCTGTCGCTATCCCGTTTTTTGCAGACCCAGTTGTTGCTGTTCAATCGTATCTTGAAAAGGTTGGCATTATTGCAGAAGTCGAAATAACGAATCCGGGCAAGCACACAGCAACCCTCCGGGGAGGCTGGCAAAACGCCCTAATTGTCCATAACGCCCCTCTTTCGGAACCGGATATCGCGAAAAATCTCTCTGTGAATTTTTCATCGCGTTCCTATCTGAAAGGTACCATGGTTGCCCCTGATGATTATGAAAACGCTGTTACCAAAGCTTTGGAAGCTGTTGACGCGAAGACCAAACAGAAGTGGACATGGGATGCGCAGAAAAAACTCATCGATACTTATGCTCTGGCCGGTTTCTATTTTACTTTGCCGCGCATTACTTTTTTAAACAACAAAGTGCGCGACACCGGCATGGGTACAACTGTGGATGTGCAGTGGACGCCGGAGAATGCCTGGATAGAACGGTAATAATCAAGAAAGTTGTTTACGATTTATGATCAGACCCTGATGCAGGCAACCTGGTGATCTGCACCGACATCCCGCAAGACAGGTATCGTCTGGCTGCACTCGGGAATGGCCATGGGGCATCGCGGATGGAAATTACATCCCGCTGGTGGATTAATGGGGCTTGGCACGTCACCGGTGAGGATGATTCTTTCCCGTTTTTCCTCCACAAGGGGATCCGGAATCGGCACCGCAGAGAGGAGTGCCTTGGTATACGGATGCAACGGATTTTCGTAAAGCGCCTTCCAATCGGTAATTTCTGCAATACGTCCGAGATACATAACCGCAACACGATCGCTGATGTGGCGGACCACGGAAAGATCGTGGGCAACAAACAGATAGGTCAACCCCAGTTTCTCCTGTAATTCCTGGAGGAGATTAATAACCTGTGCCTGTATGGAAACGTCGAGGGCTGAGATAGGCTCGTCACAGACAATAAATGAAGGATTGCTTGCCAGTGCCCGTGCAATACCGATACGCTGCCTCTGGCCCCCGGAGAACTCATGAGGTACGCGGTCTGCCATGCCGGGATCAAGGCCAACCATTCGGAAAAGTTCGGCGAGGCGCTCAAGATATTCTCCGTTATTTTTTACCAGATGGTGGACCTTGAGAGATTCACCGACTATATTACCCGCTGTTTGACGGGGATCGAGTGAACTATACGGATCCTGAAAGATGAGCTGCATCTTGGGGCGAAGGGGACGTATCTTCTCCTTTGGCCACAGCGCAATGTCCTGTCCCTCGAAAATGACCTGGCCTGTCGTGGGACGATAGAGACGGAGGATACAACGCGCCACGGTGGTTTTCCCGCAACCGCTCTCGCCGACAAGGCCAAGCGTTTCACCTTTCCTTACGAAAAAGCTCACGTCATCGACAGCCTTGACATTGGCGACGACTTTTTTGAGAAGGCCCTTTGTGATCGGAAAATACATTTTCAGATTTTTGACTTCCAAAAGCATCTTATCGGACAAAGAATCTACCTCACTTTTTACTAAGGTCGGCATAACAGGCAGCATAATGTTGATCATTGATCTGTCTGAGTTCCGGCCAGGGTTTTTCTTTGCAGACATCCAAGCGATGGGAACATCGCGGATAGAAGGCGCAGCGGGCAGGCATATTACTCAAATTTGGCGGCAGTCCCTTTATTGGTACCAGTTTTCTGCCTTTTGGTTCGTCGAGCCTCGGCACGGATTTTAATAAACCGAGTGTGTACGGGTGGCGTGGATTGACGAAGATGTCTTTTGAGGTACCGGACTCGACGACACGACCGGCGTACATGACATAGATTCTGTGGGCATACCGGGCTACAACGCCGAGGTTGTGGGTTACAATCAACAACGACGTATTAAATTTCTTGACTGTATCCCTCAAAATTTCGAGGATTTGAGCTTGAATGGTCACGTCCAGGGCTGTTGTCGGTTCATCAGCGATGAGTATGCTCGGATTACAGGAGAGCGCCATGGCAATCATTACTCTTTGCCGCATGCCCCCTGAAAACTGGTGTGGATAATCGTTGATGCGGGCCTCCGCGTCAGGGATACCCATGAGGGCAACAAGTTCAATAGCCCGTTTCCGCGCCGCTTTGCGGTCTATTTTAAGATGAAGCATGAGGGTCTCGATGATTTGTCGGCCAATGGTCAGGACAGGATTGAGAGAAGTCATAGGTTCCTGAAAGATCATGCCAATCTTTCCGCCCCGAATTTCCCGCATTCCACCCCCTTCAGGGTGAAAGGAAAGAATATCTACACCCTGGAAAAGGACTTCTCCGCCCACTATCTTACCTGGCGGTGTTGGTATTAACTGCAGGATTGAGAGCTGGGTGGCGGACTTTCCGCACCCGCTTTCTCCCACGAGACCGACAATTTCTCCCTCGTCAATATAATAGGAAACGCCGTCAACGGCACGGACTATGGCACTCTCTGTTCTGAATTCTGTGGTGAGGTTTTTTACTTCCAGGAGATGTGGAGCAGCCATATTATCTTACAAACTCCGTTTTCATATAATTATAGAGTCCCTCTCAATCGGGGATCGAGAGCGTCTCTTAAACCATCACCGACAAAATTGAAAGCGAGGACAACGAGCATGATAGCAAAGCCAGGCGCGAATGAAAGTATGGGATTGCTCAAGAGATACCGGTAACCGTCATTTACCATAGATCCCCATGCGGCTCCTGGCGGCCGTATACCGACACCAAGAAAGGAAAGGGCGGCTTCTGCGAGAATAGCAATACCGAGATTGAGCGTAATAAGAACGATGAGCGGCGGCAGACAGTTGGGAAAGATATGTACAAGCATGACGCGGAAATTACTTGCCCCTATCACTTCCCCTGCGGTGATATAATCAGCCTGTTTTACTGTAAGCACCTGACCGCGCATAAGCCGTGCCTGTGTGGGAATGAGAGAAATACCCAGTGAAACAATCACATTCCATAATCCACCGCCGAGAGATGCTGCTATGGCAAGTGCCAGCATGATCGGAGGAATGGCCATGAGGGCGTCGATAAACCTCATAATGATTGTATTGATCCAGCCGCCAAAATATCCCGCCATAAGACCAAGCAACATGCCGATAACGGCGGCGAAACCGACAGACACAATGCCTACCAAAAGCGATATGCGGGTACCATAAACGATGCGGGAAAGTTCATCTCTGCCCAGGGGGTCAGTCCCAAGGAGGTGCTCTTTGGAAGGGCCTTGCAAGGCCTTGCTCAGGTCTTGCTTATATGGATCATAGGGAGCGAAAAGAGGCGCGAATATTGCCGTTATGATGAGAAGGAGAATGATAGCCGCGCCAAAAATGACCACTTTCCTGCTGAGAAATACCCTTAGAAAACGCCGGAATTCATTGACCCGAACAGGGGCTTCGGATAGATCTTCAGTTTCTACGGCAACGTCAACCATTCCTGTTGCTCCTTATCTCAGACATTTGAAAAAATATCTGATCGTTCAAAATATCCTTGTTATTTAATTTGAATAATTGTGAATAAATATTAGTCCTCATAGCGTATCCTCGGATCAAAATACCCGTAGGAGATATCAACGAGCAGGTTTGCCAGAGCTACCACAAGGGCGATCATGACAATACAACCCTGGACGATGAGAAAATCCTTGTCAAATACAGCACGCACCATGAGCCTGCCTATTCCGGGAATGTTGAATACGGTCTCAACAAGTACTGAACCGCCGACAAGGTTACGCAGTTGAATGCCCAGAAGGGTTATCACGGGGATGATGGCATTTTTCAATGCATGGCCGGTTATGATTGTTTTCTCTTTCAAACCCTTGGAGCGCGCGGTACGTATATAGTCCTGACGGATTACTTCCAGCATGCTTGATCGTGTCTGACGGGCAAGCGACGACAGAGGCACCACGGCAAGGCAAATGGCGGGCATAATAATCTGCTTGGTATTCATCCATAAATCGCTAAACGGTGAGGTATATCCCTGCACAGGAAGCCAGCCGAGTTTGAGGGAAAAGAAATAAACGCCCAGAATACCGAGCCAGAAAATGGGAATAGCCATACCAAGATTGGCTGATACGGTAATGAGGGAATCGAGAAATCCGCCGCGCCGGACTGCGCTTATCACGCCGGCGGGGATACTTATGAAGGTGCTCAGGATAAGCGCGACTAGCCCGAGATGGAATGTAATCGGCAGACGGGTTATGATGAGATCGGTAACATTTTCCCGGTAGATGATCGATTTACCAAAATCACCCCGGACAACATTCACGAACCAATTTACGTATTGCACCAAAAAAGGCCGATCCAATCCAAGCTCATGTCTTAATGCCTCTATCTGGGCCTGAGAGGCTTCCTGGCCGAGCATAGTCACAACCGGATCTCCGGGAATGAGGTGCAACAGTAAAAAAGCGAAGAAGCTGACAACAATAAGAACGACGACCGTCTGAATTAATCTTCGGATAATAAATGTGCCCATAAAGTATGTTTCTTATACTTCATTAAATTTTTGCTGTCAAATCATTTTTAAATATATGTTTGGATTTCTTTGCTGCTAAAAGTTCTTGACTTATTTTTAAAAAGGGGAATCTTTTCGACAATCAACCAGTCTGAAACGGATATTGATAAACAAAAGAAACGGGAGGGTAAACCCCCGTTTCTTTTGTTAAACTCATTTAAGCGAGCTATTTTTTTGCTTTTGCCCTGAGCTGAGCAATCTCTTCACAGGTCGGATAACCGGTCCCTGCCGGAATAGTAACAATATTGGCGCCCACAAGATGGTCCTTATATTCGGGCACCTTTTTTGTCATCCCGTAGAAGATGGGGTAAAGCAACTGATGATCACATTTTCGTACCTCGAGCTTTCCCAGGGCACTGTCCGTTGACATACCTTCGAGGGCGTCAATGAATTTTTCCTTGTTCACAGCACCGGCCTTCTGGTATGCCTTGGCGACAAGACTGGATGTTACGTAACCGAAGAAAGCGGGCATTGTGGGGAGCCTGTTGTAGAGTTTCTGGAATTTGGCAACAAAAGCCTTGTTTTCAGGAGTCTGTGGGTAATAGAACATATAACTTGCTGTGCCCGCGACATTTTCCGGTCCATCAAGCCCGAGGGAGGTTAGAACGGAAAATTCGATTGCCGTGTGCTGATAGATAGGGACTTTCGTGATGAGGCCTGTTGCCTTTGCGGCCTTCTGAAAGCCGATAACGCTGGCACCGCTGTTACCGAGAATGATATAATCGGGATTTGCCGCCAGAATCTGGGTAATGTATGGTACAAAGTCTGTCTCACCTACTTTCCACCAGGTCTGCCCCAGAAGCTGGGCTTTCGGATTGACCTTCTTTATCTGGTTCCATACCGCTTCGCAGATGGCATGACCGTATTCCATGTCATCGCCGGCGATCCAGAACCTTGTATAACCTTTTTTGGCGATAGCCTCACCGGCAGCTCGTCCGGCCATAGCGGTGTTGTCGGCCATGCTGAAGACATATCGATGTCCCAGTTCACCGGTAATCTTCTCACTCTTGGCGTATGTGCAGAGAAAAGGAATTTTTTCCCTCTTCGCGAGGTCTGATATGGCAAGGGCGGAAGCACTGCTGATGGTCCCCATGAGGAGATCGACATTTTCTTTCATGATAAGCTCTTTTGCCATTGCCAGGGCGAGGTCGGGCTTAAATTGTTCATCTCTCGTCACAATTTCCATCTTTTTGCCGAGGACCCCTCCTTTAGCATTGATCTCATTCATGCCCATTCTGAATCCGTCACGCATATCAAGACCAAAGATGGCCGCGGGGCCCGTGTAACTGTCGGCAATACCAATTTTAATGGTATTTGCCGCAAACAACGATGATGTTAAGCAGAGAACCATTACTAAAGAAAAAATAAGAAACTGTGCCGTAAATCTTTTCATAATACCTCCTTTTTATTGTAAAGAATGTGACCCCTTAATACATGCCTCCGTTTTGAGTTTATGAAACAGCAAACTACATAATGCTTATGCAAAGGAATAGCAATTTTCAGTTATGAATAAGCTGTTACCTGTCGATTGCACAGGTCCTTTCCTGCATTCTTTGCCACTTCAAGCCGGTGACAATTCATTATTGTTTGCTTTAAGGCCCTCGTCACGAATGGTTCCACCATGAAGCAGTTCTTTGTTATTATCAATATTGCATACTGTACTTCAGCAACTTTTGCTATGTCAATAAAAAAAAGAAAATATTTTGATATGACCGAAATCATTTTATATCTATATTTATCTGTAACGGACAATCTATGACGGGACCTTGGGTCCGGGCTTAAAAAAGGTGGGGTGAATACGAGATAACGCCTATGGTGAGCAATTTCCCGAATTAGTTGCTTGACTTGAATAGTGTCATTCCTCCATACTCTTCCATGCGGTTTATCGCAGACCTTCATATCCATTCAAAATATTCCCGGGCAACAAGTGCTGATATGGTACCGGAAAAAATCTGGAAATGGGCGCAGATAAAGGGGATTACTGTAATCGGCACGGGAGATTTTACCCATCCGGCCTGGTTTAGGGAACTTACTCAAAAACTTGAACCTCTGGGAAACGGCCTTTTTTGTTTGAGGGAGGAGTTCCAGGATGATGCTCCGCCTGTATCCTGCGCGAAGGATGTCTTTTTTCTCCTCACTGCCGAGATTAGTTGCATTTACCGGAAGGCGGATAAAACAAGAAAAATTCATTGTTTGATATTTGTCCCCGACTTTGAGAGTGCCGCCCGCATTAATGTGGCGCTTGAGAAGATAGGCAATTTACGGGCTGACGGGAGACCCATCCTTGGACTCGACGCAAAGACGCTCCTCGAAATAACCATGAATGAAAGCCCTTCCGCTATGTTTGCGCCCGCGCATGCCTGGACCCCTCATTTCTCAGTATTCGGCGCCATGTCGGGCTTCGATTCGCTGGACGAATGTTTTGAAGAATTGACGCCTCACATCTGTGCCATTGAAACGGGGCTTTCCTCTGATCCCCCTATGAACAGGCGTCTCTCAGCCCTCGACAGGATCACCCTTATCTCAAATTCAGATGCCCATTCGCCTGCGAAAATGGGCAGGGAAGCGAATATCTTAGATACGGACATTTCATTTGAGGCCATTTGCGATACCGTAAAATCGAAGAGGGGTTTTTCCGGTACCATTGAATTTTTCCCGGAAGAAGGCAAGTATCACTATGATGGTCACAGGTCATGCAAAACACGACTTTCGCCGGAGCAGACCATAGATAACAATTATCTCTGTCCTGCCTGCGGTAAAAAGGTAACTGTCGGTGTATTGCACAGGGTGGAGAAGCTTGCTGACAGAGAAGAGGGAACGGATGTCCCCGGCGCGCCACCATACCATTCGCTTATTCCGCTGGCAGAAATTATCGCGGAGACACTCAATATGGGTATCGCGAGCAAAGCGGTTGGCAGAATGTACAATAGTCTTATTGATAAACTGGGGAGCGAATTCTATATTCTCATGGAGGCGCCCCTTGATGATATTGGGCGCGCA
>CAZXVZ010000112.1:0-9093 GCA_964644085.1 uncultured Syntrophus sp.
TACATTTCCCCCCATCTCTCTGTCTGACCGCACTCAGTCTTCATAATAATCATCTCCCGGTTTGCGGCGCCGGGCGGAACCATGGGGAATACGTTCTCACCGTAGTGTATTGGTACATCTATGATGGACGGCCCTTTTTCTTTCAGGAAAAGCTCAATGGTTTTTATCGGGTCCATTGCTTCGCTGAGAGATACACCACGAATACCGAACTGACGGCCAATAGAGGCAAAATCGAGCCGTGAGGCAAATTTTGAAGCAATATAATTTCCATTGAAAAACAGTTCCTGCTGCTGTCTCACAAGACCCAAATGCTGGTTATTCATGATGATTAGGGTAACATTCAAACCCAATTCTGCAAGAGTAGCCATCTCCTGAATATTCATTTGGATAGATCCGTCACCGGTAACACAGATAACGCGCCTGTCCGGATGTGCCAGTGCCGCCCCTATGGCTGCCGGCAAACCGAACCCCATTGTTCCGAGACCGCCTGACGTGATAAACGTCCTTGGTGAGTGAAAGGAATAACCCTGCGCGACCCACATTTGGTGTTGCCCCACATCGGTGGTAATAATCGTGTCGCGCCGCGTCATTTCGCTGATATGCCGTATAAGGTTCAGAGGATTGAGCGGATCATGGGATCGCGGAAACGGCAGAGGGTGTTCTGTTTTTATGGTTCTTATTCTCTCCATCCACTCGAGGCGCCTATTGTCTTCAATGATCTGTGTGATTTGTTCCAATGCCTCTCTGATATCGGCTACGAGAGAGATGCTTGATCTCCTGATCTTATCTATTTCAGAACTGTCTATGTCGATATGGATTACCGATGCCTGGGGACAGAACTCCTTCATTTTACCGATGGCCCTGTCATCAAAGCGAGCGCCGAAAGCGAGTAACAGATCGATTTCATCAAGGATGTAATTGGCATGAGGGGCGCCATGCATGCCAAGCATACCGAGATAAAGAGGGTCGTGAGGAGAAATTGCACCGAGGCCCATAAGGGTGAGCGTAATGGGGATTGAGTTCTTCCTTGCCATAACCTGCAGTATTTCGGCTGCGCGGGCATGAGCTATTCCGCCCCCGGCGTAAATAAGGGGACGTTTAGCTCTGTTGATTATTTGGGCTATCTCTCCAATCTTTTTCATATCGATTGCAGAATCATTCTGTTCCGCAGATATACAGGGCCAGGAATCGAAATCGATTTCCTCCAGCTGAACATCCTTGGGAACATCAATAAGGACAGGCCCGGGACGCCCCGTTTCGGCAATATGAAAGGCTTCCTCAATAACAAAAGGCAGATCCCCCGTATTTTTTACGAGGTAGCTGTGCTTTGTTATGTTAAAAGTCATCCCGAAAGCATCAACCTCCTGAAAAGCGTCAGTACCGATCATCGAACGCGCCACCTGGCCGGTTATCGCAACGAGAGGGATGGAGTCAAGTTTCGCGTCGGCAATGGCGGTGATGAGATTAGTCACGCCCGGACCGGAAGTGGCGAAACAGACAGCAGCCTTCCCTGTGGTACGGGCCATTCCCTGCGCAATGAAGCCGGCGCCCTGTTCGTGGCGGGCGAGAATATGCCGTATATGACTTTTGTAGAGCGCGTTGTAGATCGGGAGATTTGCTCCCCCCGGTATCCCCGCGACAATTTTAATGCCATGCCGTTCCAATCCCTGAATGATTATTTCCGCCCCATTGAGTTTCATCTTTTTTCTCCTTTTCGATATAAAAAAAGCCCCTGCCGGTTTGCACCGGCAGGGGCTTTATCTATCCTTTGTGTGGATTTACCCGAGACCCATCGGCGCAAACCTGTGCACGATGACGACAAGCACTGCGACTACAAGAAGAAGGCTGCCACTCAGGATGGGAAGCAAATTTGTAATGGGTTTATTGTTGATCATATTTAATCCCGCATTTTCTAGCTCTAAATAGTATATAGGTTCATTAGAACTGATGTCAAGAAATTCTGAAGAATGAAAACTTTTGACTTCGGGACAGAAAGTACCGGTTGCCATCTTTAATACAATACTAAAAGTTTATAACGCAAAAAAAATTATCTAAGGCCAGACTTTCCTTTTTTCTTCCGGCCTTCGGCAAAAGATATAATTTTAATAAGTCTGTGTAGATACATTACCTTGTCAAGGAGGGCCTTTACATCCTGAACAACCCGTATTATCTTAATATCGTTGTTTTAACACGATGAGAAAAGTGGGGTTTTTTGTGAAAATAGGCGCTTTTGAAATAAATGGTCCTCTTCCGGAGTTTAATGATCCTTACGTGCTCGCTGTATTGAGACCCTGGATAGACGTGAATAATGTGGGGACTCTTGTCCTCAAGGATTTGGGGGCACGGTTCGGAGCAACGGAAGTGGCGAAGCTTACCAAACCTGGCAGATTTTATGATTTTACGAGATATAGGCCCGTTGTCAATCTGGAAGAGGGAATTCGTGATATGTCTATTCCCAATACAACTGTTCGTTATGCCAAAAGAGAAGGACAGAATGATCTCCTTTTGCTTCGTCTCCTGGAGCCTCATGCCAACGCTGAACTTTACATAAATTCCGTATTGAAGATGCTTAAGGTTTTTAACGCCAGGAAATATATTTTGCTGGGAAGTATGTACGATACCATTCCGCACACCCGACCGCTACTTGTCAGCGGATATGGTATGGGTAAAGAATCAAATCACGATATCAGGAAGGCGGGTGTTTTGCCTATTACATATCACGGCCCATCGAGTATGGCTAATCTTATTACAAAAGAAGCGGCGGAATCAGGCATTGAAACAATCGCGCTCATTGTATCTCTGCCTCAATATGTTGTGCTGGAGGAAGATTATTTGGGAAAACTCAGACTTATGGAATTATTGAATAATCTTTATGGTATTCCTGTCGCGAAAGAGGATGTCGAAAGGGCCATGGAACAGCGCGATGCGATAAATGAGCGATTAGGAAACTCTCCGGAGGTAAGAATCCTAATGCCTCAGCTCGAAAATATTTATGATGCCCGGGTAAAGACAATGGAGAAAGAGGGCATACCCACGCTCACACCGGAAATGGAAGAACTTTTCTGGAAAATATCAGGGAATAATATAGGAAGGGCATAGCCTTTTTTTATTCTGCAGACAATTTGTTTTTCACTTTTTTAGATAATGAATGACGGATGTTCTTCTTAAGGGTTGGTTTGTTTTTCGAAGAAGGGCATGTTAGAAATGAGCGATGAAAGATACTATCGGTTACATAGCCGCTTTGTTTACCACATTTTCTCTGCTCCCGCAGATCATACGTATCTGGAAACTGAAAGAAGCCAAGGACATTTCACTTTTCATGCCGCTCATGGTATGTATCGGCGCGGTACTGTGGATTGTCTATGGCATTTTAATCGGTGAGGTTCCGGTTATAGCTGCTAATGCTGTGGCCTTATTGGTCGCGTTAACGACGCTCTTTATCAGTATAAAATATCGATAATCTCGCGAATGCCCGGAAATGTAACGTTATAAGTAATATATTGGCGAGCATTTGTGCTTCCCAATTTTGTTTATAGAATCAAGTGGTTACAAGTCCAAATACTATATAGCCAGCGCCGCTTTCGAATATTTATCCTAAATTTATCGTTAGAATGAGCGCCATGTCGGATTTCTCCGCAAACACGCTCGTTTCGCTCCTGCGGTCTCACTCGCTCCCGCCCGGCTTCGGAACTTTTGCTTACGCAAAAGACCGAGCTTTTTTGCCTCGTGAGCGTTTGTTTCAGGAAACCCGATACACCACTCAATGACAAATCCCGATTTTTTGATTCGCTCTCTTCCTAAAATGTTTCCGAGCGCTACGGTTCTGGGCCGGGATGTTTTATTACCGACAATTTGCGGGAAAAGACTACAAATTATGTAGATGTTAGTACCAACGCGTAAAGAGTTATAAGAAAATCAACGAATTACAGGATGTGGTTTATGGCATATTTATTGCCTAAGAAAAGTAAGGACGAATGAGGTAACAGGAGAGGACAATATGACGCCGGGAACAATAAGCCATATCAGAAAAAGTTCGAGTATTGAAATTTCAATTGAAGACAAACTGGAACAAGCCTTGAATGCGCTGGTGGAAAATCTCGATGTAGACATCATTGATCCAAAAGAACTTGATTTGATAGTTGAAAATAGCTATGAGGCCGGGGAACATTTTACAAATTTTCTCAGGACTGTGGGGAGAACGATTGTCCACAGAAGGTTATCGAGAACCATCAGGATAAATCGAAGAACATCGTTCGATCCCGTGCAGTTTATGCATCACCGCGGTCTGGAAATTGAGGAGCGCGATGAACGTTCGATTATGCTGGAAGAAATAGACACTGCCGATATAGCCCTTGTATCAATGCTGCGGGATGAAAAAGCAATCGGGGGAGAAGAGCACTTGTCGCGGTTGAAAAAAGCGAACCACATCCGCCTCGATGCCGCTGTCTTTCAAACGCTTTGGGAAAACCCGCACCTTATCCCTGAACATTGGCAGGGAACCCCTTCCGATCCTAAACACATTTTTTTTGACGGTACAATTCTTAAAAACGAATATGGGAGGTATGTCATCAGTCTGTATTGGGATGTGGATCAGAGATGGAGCTGGACTTATTGCAGGCTTGACATAGGAGGCTGGAGAGCGGAAGATGTGTCGGCAGTGATTAAATCATCCGAACCGTTGCAGCGCATTGAACGGCGCCGTCGCAGATCGAACTCACCATTGTTGCAGTTAACATACGAGAGCGCCTGAAGGAATTCAGCACGTTCAATATAACCTCACGTTATTTTCACGCTGACCACAGGATTATTGCTTATCATTCATTGCTTGCAGATATTCGATGCGCTCAATGAGCGTCGGGTGGGAATAGTAAAACCGGACATAGAGAGGATGAGGATGCAGGTTGGCGAGGTTATCTTTTGCCAGGCGCTTGAGAGCGTTTATCATTGGTTGAGAAGTCCCTGTCAGCTCAAAAGCCATTTTGTCTGCCTGGCGTTCATACCGGCGCATGACTGCCGCACCGGCAGGACTTAAGAAGAACCCGATAGCGCTCAGATAGAGGGAAACAAGAAACAACCCGGCATAAACCGGGGTATACCTAATACCAAAAACGCTGTATAAAACCGGCGAACCCACAACAAGATAAACAAGATAAAACAGAACCAGAGAAGCCCCGATCATAAAAATCAACTGTTTGAGAATGTGTTTCTTTTTCCAGTGACCAATCTCGTGCGCGAGTACGCCAACTATCTCCTCCGGCGAATGCGAAGCCAGCAGTGTGTCATAAAAGACAATGCGTTTGGTTTTGCCGATACCCGTGAAATAAGCATTGGTATGCCTGGAACGCTTACCTGCATCCACCTGAAAGATACCCTTGGCCTTCAGTCCGACTCTGTCGAGCAGGGTGTGTATCTTTTCGCTGAGCAGTTCATCCTTTATCGGTTCATACTTATTGAACAGGGGGGCAATGAGCACCGGATAGAGCCAGAGAAGAACAATCTCAAAAAGCGTAAAAAAGACCCATGCCCAGAACCACCAGCTATTCGGCAAATAATTGACGAAAGCCATGAAAGCGCTGATCACAATGCCCATGAGAATTGCTGAAATAATTAGGGACTTAACGAGATCGGTAATCCAGATTTTCCAGGTAATTGTCGAGAATCCATATCTTTTTTCCAGTACAAAGGTGTGGTAGAGTTCAAAGGGCAACCCCATGATACCGCCGATTGCCGACAGGATGCTGAAGAAAATCAGCGCCTGAAAAATGATATGAATATTCAGCCCGGCCAGCCAGGCAACCATGGGCGGCACGAGGAGAAACAACACTGCAAGTTCGATGACGTCATCAAAGAGGTTCTCTCTTGTGGCCAGCCTTGAGTTGTCGAAGGTATAATCCACCATTTTGTTCAGCGTGGTTCCATCAATTTCACCCGTGAAAACCGACGGTATCTTTTTACCGTATTTTTTTAAATTATTCATATTGAGGCGTTGCAAGAGGTAACGCAGGGCTGTCCGCCCAACGAAGAGAATCAGAAATAATATCAGTATTGTGGTTTCAATCATTATTTTGTGCTCACATGGAAAAAAGCTTGTAGAGGGCTTTAATCATAGGGGGGGTTTTCTTTGAACGAATGGAAGACCAGTCGGTAGCAAAACCATCAATAAGAGGCGAATGAGCAGGATCAAGAAGAGATGAATCACCAATTTGCCGATCTTTCTCATCGTAATCCGCTGCCGGTATAACGCGATATTTCATTGTTCCCGAATCAAACTCAACGAGCAAGAGGGAGTAACTATAGGTTTCATATCCTGCGACAGAAAAGCCCGTTTTTTTGCGCTCCATGAGATAGCGTTTCTTTTCAGGCTTTTTTTTCAGAAAGAGCGATGTCCAGACAGCGAAACGCTGTGAAATGGGCATATAACATTCTGTTGACGCGAAATTGCCTTCCCCGTCGCCAGCCGTATCGATTATATTGTTCATATCGCAAAAAAAAGCGTATTTTTCATCTTCAAACGCTATTTTCCAGTTCCACATTCCAGCACCCCGGTTATTGGTAATTAAGGATCGATACAGTCTGAAACCGGCCCACGTGAATGCATTGATTAATATTTACGACAATGAGCGCTGTTGAAGGAGAGTTGATGAATTCCGCGAGGTCCGGATGCTTGGCCAGAAAGATTTTAGCGATCTCATCACGTTTCTTGCCTTTTCTGACAGGCCTGGCAACGCCGATTATTGTTATGGCTTCCGTTTCGAGCAGTTTTTTCTGTTTCTGGGAACGGTTATCAATGAGGAGTGCAATATTTTCTGAATGAATGAGGTTAGCATACTTACGGGTATTTCTCGGCGTCGCGAAAATCAATTGTTTGAGGTCATGTGCCAGAGTGAAGGCGATAAGGGAAGTATAAGGCCGCCCCTTGTCGCTGGTGGCAAGGACAGCAAAGTGCTCCCCCTTTTCAATGGCTTTCAGCCTCTCGGGGATGACCGCGAAGCCTTTTCGTGTCTGCACCGGTATCTGTTCTTTATCTGCCATGCTCTTTCTCCGACTTCTCCAAAGATTTAAAAGCTTTTACGTTATCTATATATCTTTTAATATTGAACTTTGATTTGCAGCCATTATAACTCATGTACCGGATTTTGCCAAAAACATTTCTTTCGTTCCACGCCCTGTCGTGGACCCCGCCGATAGACCAGGCAATGCCTGTATACCCGTTGGGATCTCTGCCGTCGAGCTCATACCGGTCATTCAGATAGATGGCAATTTCCATAGCCTTTTCCGGTGACGGTGTCCATTCGAGGATTTTTTTAGCCCAGTACATGCGCAGATAGCCGTGCATCTTGCCTGTCTTTACCATTTCCATCTGGGCGGCATTCCAGAGATCATCGTGTGTCTGCGCTGTTTCTAATTGCTCGTGGTTATAGAGATATGGCCGGTGGTCTTTCCGGTGGGCATTCAGGGTTTTTTTCGCCCAATCCGGAAATCCCTCGAAGCTATCATAATGAGGATTGTAAAAACAGAAGTTGTCCGAGAGTTCTCTACGGATGACGAGTTCCTCGAGAAAAGATGATTTCGCGTGATCCGGCACATCGCTTTTTTTAATTTCAAGCACCGTCCTCTGGGCGGAGAGCTGACCGAAATGCAGATACGGTGAGAGATCAGATTGCGCCTGCTGCGTTGGATCGTTCCTTGTGGTCTCGTAGGCCGCGAGCTTCTCGTCAATAAACGCCTCCAGACTTTTCCGCGCTTCGGTCTCGCCCGGTGTTATCCAATTTATTTTGTCGCCCGCAGTATCTATTTTCAGCGATGCCGGAAATTTGTTCCAATCGACAGGAGACACATTTCCCGTCCATGGGAAGGGGTGCTTGTGTATTTTTGGAAATGTATCGAGGAAAACGGACAGTAATTTCGTGATTTTTTTCCGTATAGTATAAGCTCCATATTCCTGTTTTGGAGAGGCGGTTATGCAGGGAACGATATTGTGTGCATCAATTTCCCGGAAAGGGATATCTATTCTCCCGGTCACATTTTCTTTCCATTGTCTTTTAATGCGGAGAGGGTCAAAATCGGTTATCAGTGACGAAATAGCATGTTCCCTGACGAATAACGGGATGGTTTCGTCAGGCTCACCTGTGAGAAGAAAGAAGGGGATTGCCAGTTTTTCGAGCCTTTGAGAGACTTCACGAATTCCGGCGAGCATAAAAGCATATTGCCGTATTGTGGCGCTGAGAAAAGAGGGCGCAAGACAGAAGACAACCATGAGAGGGACTTGTTGTCTGAGGGAAAGCTCCTGCGCGTAAATGAGCGCCCAGTTATCATCAACGCGCTGATCCCTGCTCATCCAATAAACGACAGGGCCTTTTTCGGTCTTCCCTTCCTTGAGTATTTTTATCCTTTCCTGTATCATCTCTTACGAGCACCAGTTTTGATACTTAATATATAACAAGATCAGGAATTTTGGTATAATGAATACAGGAGCACAAAAAACAGGAGGTTTGCCATGAATCTGAGCGAATATTTTGAAAAAACAACCGGTAGGGGTACCCTCGCCACGGCTGATTCCGAGGGCAATGTTGACGTGGCTGTCTATTCGCGCCCTCATTTTATCGACGAGACAACAATTGCCTACATCATGACGGACCGCCTGACGCATAAGAATCTCCAGTCGAATCCTCACGCGGCTTATTGTTTTGTGGAATCGCCGGGCGAAAAGTTTATGGGGAAAAGACTTTATCTGACAAAGATAAAAGAAACAAGCGATCCGGAAACCATTGAGAAAATCCGCTGGAGAAAAACCTACGTTGTCCCGGAAGACCAGAAAAACCAGACCAGGTTTCTCGTCTATTTCAGGATAGACAAGGTGTTGCCTCTGATAGGCGATAAAGAATAGCTATGCATAATGACGACCATACTCACCACCGGCGTCCCAGCGCGCGCGCATTTTTTACCAACCTTCATGTGAAAATGCCTCTGTGGCGCAAAATATGGCTTATATTCAGAAACAACATGAAGAAGATATTGACTTTCAGCGATTGTTGCGGCCATCCGGGAGAGCCGGGTTGCTGACAGAGCGATGACGATCACACCGGTCGGTGA
>CAZXVZ010000113.1:0-9069 GCA_964644085.1 uncultured Syntrophus sp.
AAGTACCACCGGATTTTGAGTCCGGCGCGTCTGCCAATTCCACCACTCCGGCATGTGGCAAATCTTAGCAAAACGATGTTGTATTGTCAATGAAGGAATAGGAAAAGACAAATCCCAAATTCCAAATCTCAATAACCGAAGAAGACTGCGAAAGCTTGGAATGCGGCACGGTGATATTCCCGTTTGTTAATGTTATTTACGATTTGATACTTGGTTATTGTTATTTGTGATTTGTTATTTGTTAGTTGGGATTTATCCTGAATATGGTATAATTACATTAAAGACGCAAGAAGGAGGGTATCATGGAACCGAAAGAAGTGAGACTGCAAAGGCTTCTTCAGACATATGGGAAAACAATGATTCTGCCTTACGACCAGGGCCTCGAACACGGACCGCGTGATTTCTTTGACGCCCCTTTCGCCGAAAATCCCCTGCACATCATCGAAATCGCGAAAAAAGCAAAATATAACGCTGTTGTCTTTCATGTAGGCAATGCGCGGCGCTATTTCGAACACATGTATGGACAGGTACCTCTCGTTCTCAAAGTAAACGGAAAAACGGAAATCCCCAGCGACGCGGAACCGTTATCCCCGATTACCGCGTCTATCGATGACGCCCTTGAACTCGGCGCCATTGCTGTCGGTTATACCCTCTATGTCGGTTCACCCCGGCAGGATGAAGACATAGAACAGTTTGCTGAGATACGCGAAGAAGCACATCGGGCCGGGCTGCCTGTTATCGTTTGGTCCTATCCACGTGGCACGGAAATTGAGGAAAAAGGCGGAAAGAACAGCCTTTACGCCATCGAATACGCCGCGCGCACAGCCGTGGAACTCGGCGCCGATATGGTAAAGGTGAATGTCCCCAAGCTAAAACAGGATCCCCGCACACCGGAACCATACAAAAATTACACGATAGACCTTCCGGCGGCACTCAAACGCGTCGTCGGGGCGTCCTGCGGCGTGCCCGTCATTTTTGCCGGAGGAGAGATGGTGTCCGATAGTGACCTTCTTCAAAAGGCACGGCTCTGTATTGACGCCGGAGGTTCAGGCTTTATCTTCGGACGCAATATCTGGCAGCGGCCTCTCGACAAAGCAATGGAAATTACCACGCAATTGAAACAGATTATTAAAGAAGGCAAAGCTAAAAAGTAGGAACTCGCAGACAACCTCTCGATATTGGATTGCGCATTGAGAGCATCGGTTAAGGGCATTGTCTCTTGGAGCCATATAAAATTATTGATCATGAAGCGGACGCCGGTTTTGAAGTGTATGGGCGGACCGATGAAGAGCTTTTCCGGAACGCGTCTCATGCCCTTTTTTCTTTGATAACAGACTTGAGGACTGTGGACACCAGGGTTGAAAAGCAGATTGCGATTCCCGATAGTGATGAAGCGCTTGTCGTGTTTCTCAATGAGCTTCTCTATGTATGGGATGTGGAAAAATTCATTCCAAAATCAATTACAATATCCAGAGACAAGGGTGGCATTAAAGCAATACTCAAGGGCGAGGCTCTTGATGAACTCAGGCACACTCTGATTGGCACGGTGAAATCAGTGACGTACCATAAATTTTGCATTTTGAAAGAAAAGGGAATGTTGAAAGCGACATTCATTGTCGATATCTGAGGACAAACCTCATGGAAAACAAACAGAAAACTCCATTGATAAAAATTGACGATAATCGGTACATGATTGAAAAACATGGGGCCATGCGTGTCAACGGTATGGTTTTTCTCGATGACGAACTTCTTAAGATACTCGGCACGGACGAGAGTATAAAACAGGTTGAAAACGTGGCCTGCCTTCCCGGTATTGTGGGCGCATCGATGGCGATGCCGGATATCCACTGGGGGTACGGTTTCCCCATCGGCGGCGTCGCCGCGTTTGATACAGAAAGCGGAGTTATTTCACCGGGCGGCGTCGGATATGATATTAATTGCGGCGTAAGACTTATGCGTTCTTCAATAGACGCATCGGAAATAAAACCAAAGATCAAAGAAATTATAAGCGGGCTCTACGGGAATATTCCCAGTGGTGTCGGCTCTCACAGGAGGGATCTGAAATTTTCGCGCGGTGAACTCAAAAAAGTCGTAAGTAAGGGAGCGCTGTGGGCAATCGAAGAAGGGTTCGGGTATTCTGAAGACCTTGAATATATTGAAGACAACGGCGCTCTCCCACAGGCTGATCCTGAAGCGGTATCGGAAAAGGCATACGAACGCGGTAAAGACCAGATTGGGACTCTCGGAAGCGGCAATCACTTCGTCGAGATCGGTTATGTGAGTGAAGTATATGACGAAATCGTCGCGCAGGTCTTCGGGCTTTTCAAAAACCATGTCACAATTATGGTCCACACGGGCTCACGCGGGTTCGGGTATCAAATCTGCGATGATTCCATCCGTGAAATGATGCGTGCCTCTGAAAAATATAATATTCATCTTCCCGACAGGCAGCTCTGCGCGGCGCCTTTTGAATCTCCGGAAGGGCAAAGATATTTTTCCGCCATGGCGGCGGCAGCGAATTACGCTTTCGCGAACCGTCAGATGATAACCCACTGGATCCGGGAGACACTGGAAGAAACGATGAAAATGAGCAATAACACCCTTGGTCTTTCTCTCCTCTACGACGTGTGTCATAACATCGCAAAGCTGGAAAAACACCATGTCGGCGATAGAGAACGTACACTCTGCGTTCACAGAAAAGGCGCTACACGCGCCTTCGGGCCGAAACACCCGGCACTGCCTGATAAGTACAAAAATACCGGCCAGCCCGTACTCATACCGGGTGATATGGGCAGGGCATCCTATATACTCAGCGGCACGACAAAAGCAATGGAAGAAACTTTCGGGAGCACCTGCCACGGTGCGGGGCGTGTCATGAGCAGAGGACAGGCAATCAGGGTATCCAAAGGACGCTCGCTTCAGAAAGAACTGGAGGCAAAAGGAATTTGCGTGAGAGCGGCGGGCAAAGGAACGCTCGCGGAAGAAATGCCGGAAGCATATAAGGATGTATCAAAGGTGGTCCACGTGGTCCATGAGGCGGGCATATCAAAGCTGGTGGCGAAGATCACTCCACTGGGGTGTATAAAAGGATAAATATTATTAGTCTGGTGGTATGCGCTGTGAAATATGTCAAGGGTGGTGAAATATGGATGAGAAAAAGGGACTGATTATTGTATATACCGGAAACGGTAAAGGAAAGACAACAGCCGCCCTTGGGGCGGCGCTTCGGGCGGCAAACCGCAATATGAAAACACTCATCATACAGTTTTTGAAAGAAAATGACACATCAGCAGAACAGGCCATTCCCCCGCCCCTTTCGGAATATATTAAAATATATCCCTGCGGAAAAGGTTTTGTTTTTGATGGCGACGACATCGCGCCGCACAAAAAGGCGGCTGAAGACGGCTGGAAACTTATGCTCACTGAATTGAAACGAATAAAATATGATATCCTCATTCTCGATGAAATAGCCGCCGCGTTGAATCTTCATTTACTCCCCACAGAGGGCGTAAAAACATTTCTTTCTCAAATAGGCGACGAAATCCATATAATCCTCACCGGAAGAAATATGCCGGAAACATTGATAGAGATCGCCGATACCGTCACAGAGATGAAAGAGATAAAACACGCTTTCCAGAACGGTATTCCCGCAGTCCCGGGTATTGACTATTAATCACGTTTCGGAAAAACAATAAGTGGGTTCCATACTTTTCCGCTACCAACATGCACATGAGATGGTGTATGCTTTACCGATCCATATTGCTTCGAGGAGATTCGAACCGGCCGACATATAATGAGTGACGATAGACACATCGAATCGTGTTTTCATCGTCCTGTTTTTAGCCCAGGAGGAGGACTTATGAAACCCAGAGATAAAATTATTTTTGCCCTTGATGTTGAGCATTTTGAGGAGGCACAAAAGCTCGTTCTTCAGTTCAAGGATCATGTTGGGATGTTCAAGGTCGGCAAACAATTATTCACTCATTGTGGGCCAAAAATCGTTGATTTCATCAACATGAAAAATTCTAAGGTCTTCCTTGACCTCAAGTATCACGACATACCCAACACTGTGGCGAAAGCGGTCATAGAAGCAGCCAAGCTGGGTGTGGAACTCGTCAATGTCCATGCTTCAGGCGGTTTTACGATGATGAAAGAAACGGGGATAGCCCTCCATGACGCTGTCAGGAGCCTGGGGCTTCATAGACCGAAGATTATCGGCGTCACAGTGCTTACAAGTCTTGATGAATCAGAGCTGAAACGTGTGGGTTTTGAAATACCCCTTATAGAACTGACACAAAAACTTGCCCTCTTAACAAAAGAAGCAGGGCTTGATGGTGTGGTGGCCGGGGGGAGTGAGATTGAGATGATACGGAGACTTTGCGGAGAAGATTTTATCATTGTCACGCCGGGCGTCAGAATAGACGAAACAAAGGATGATCAGAAACGTACGATAACCCCGCGTGATGCAATCGAAAAAGGCGCCACGTATATTGTTCTCGGCAGAGCGGTTAGAGACCAACACAACCCGCAGGAACTTCTTGAAAAGATCAGCGAGGACATATCGCGTGCCGTTGCTCACTGACAAAAACAGTATCCTCGAAATCCTGAGGAAGCATCCCGGACAGGTCAGGAAACTTATAATCGAACAGGGTTTTGAGAGAATTTTCGATGAATGTATCCGTGAATCGAAGGCCCAGGGCATTCCATTCCGGGTCCTCTCAAAAGATGCCTTCTCCAGCAAATACAAAGGGGTCAAATCACACATCTGCCTTGAAAGGGACGATTTTATCTATACTGATCCCGACTATCTTCTGGCCAGTTTGAATACCCGCGTAAATCCTTTCTTTTGCGCATTCGACGGTGTTCAGGACCCTCAAAATCTCGGTAATATCGTGAGAAGCTCCGCATGTTTTGAAGTCGACGCGCTCATTATACCAAAAGACAGGGCCTGCGCTGTTACCGAAACCGTTGCCCATATTTCGCGGGGGGCTATTGAACATGTTCCTGTTACGCGCGTCACTAATCTTGCCCGTTATCTTGACGCTCTTAAAAAAGCCGGTATTTTTTGCTATGGCCTTGACGAAAAAGGAGATGAACCTCTCTGGAAAATTGATTTGGAAGGACCTATATGTCTCGTTTTCGGCGGGGAAGACGGGATGAGAAGGCTCACAAGAGAAACCTGCGATGCTATTCTGAAAATCCCTACAAACCCCGCGTTCCCCTCACTAAACGTAGCCACATGTTTTGCCCTCTCGGCATATGAAGTAAAAAAACAAAGAAATTACCGATCGCCCCGCCTTAATCAGGAATGATAAGAAACAATAATATCCCTGAAGAAAACAAGCTGCGGCATTTCGCCTCAGAAAGCTGGTCAAACAGCTGGCCCATGATCCTCATCATGTTCTTTGAGTTTCTCATCGGTCTCACTGACGTCTATATCGCCGGCAGGGTGGATAAAGAGATTCAGGCGGCATACGGCTTTGTTGTCCAGCTCTATTTTGTCTTTGTTATTATCGCCAATGCCATTACGGCCGGAACGGTTTCAGTTGTTTCACGTTTATTTACCGCGGGAGATAAAAATATCCTGAACAACACTATCTATTCAACCTTGATCACAACGGTTGTATCGGGCATTATCTTCGGCGTTGCCGGCATCGCGCTAACACCTCTCCTGATTGCTTTTGTCAATATACCGGCCAATCTCAAATCTTATGCCGTCACACTCGGTAAGATATACGCGGCCGGATTATTATTTCACTATATCGTAATCAACACAAACGGAATACTTCGTGCGTGTAAACGGGTACGAGTATCGCTGAAAACTATGTCTGTTGTGTGTGGTGTCAACGTAGGTCTGAATTTTATTCTCGTCTTCCACACCGCTCTCGGTTACAAGGGCATCGCTCTCTCAACAGCAATAAGTGTAACTGTCGGATGCGTTATCAACCTCTGGAACATACGTGCCTTTTTATCGGGCATTATGACATTTTCAACAGAAAGTGTAAGGTCCATTGTCCGCATTGGCTGGCCTTTTGGATTAAACCAGATATTGTGGCAATTCCATGCAATGGTACTTTATCTCATCCTGAGCGCTCTGCCGAGAAATAATATTGAAATTCTCGCTGCCTTTGCCGCAGGGACCAGGATCGAATCCGCTATTTTCTTGCCCGCAATAGCATTTAATATGGCCAACGCCGTCATAGTCGGGAACCTGCTCGGGGAGAACAAAAAAGAAGATGCTTTTAGGGCCGGTATTATCACCGCTATCATGGGCACCCTCGTTGTGACTATACTCACACTGATTGTCATCCTTAACGCGAAGTGGATAGCTCCCGCTCTTTCAAAAAATCCCGCTGTCATATCAGAATGCGTCAGATATCTCTACATCAGTATGCTTAGCGAACCTTTTCTGGCCTTCTGGATGGTTCTCGGCGGGGCTCTGAGTGGTGCCGGCGATACGAGGGGAATCATGTTCATTGTCGCGTCCTGTACGTGGCTTATCAGGATACCCTTGAGTTATCTATGGGTAGTAATTTTCAATTTCGATGCTTCGTCAGTCTGGTGGACTATGAATCTTTCTCAGTTCGTAACGGCAATTTTCATAACGAGAAGATACTGGCAAAAAAAATGGCTGCAGGAACCAGTCACCGATCAATCTGATCATAGATAGATTCGCACGGGCTCACGTTCGTGGTACTTGATAATTACCGGCATATTACCGGGCATTCATAACCCGGGTTTACACCCGGGATTCTCTGAAAATTAGCGTCATTCGTGGAATCCAGCGAGTTTCTGCGAGCAGAAGGGGCGGCTCCGACAGCTTTGCTGTTGGAGGGGGTGACGCGAGCCCCTTTATATAGAATGTAATTTGGAAGTCATTAAAAATTGAATTTAAATTTCAGTCTCCAGCCGTTATCACGGGGATCGACATTGAAATCATCTTTTTTATTGAGAAGAAATCCTTTCCCGAAACAGATTTCACTGTATGGTGACACCTTTACACCCATAGACATTTCTGTCTTATAATCCTTTTCTAGTGTTTTTCTGACCAGAATATTATTTTTTTCGGGATCTTCTATTTTTTCAAACTTCACATAAGGTCCCCCTTCAGGGCTGCTTTTTACCATTTGTTCAGACGTTTCATCATCCATAAACTCCACATCAAACACTTTCTCGGATCCTGTAATACCGTCATTCCGCGATTTTGGTTTCAGCCTGATAAATGACGCGCCTTTTGGTTTATGGTTTCTTGCAGTCAAATTAAACTGTAATCCATTGTTATTAACAATTTCCTGCCGCTGACCTTTATTGAGGGATTCAGCCTGATCAGACTTTTTCAGATTATCCGCGCCTGGTTCAACTGCTAAAATAGGACAGGAGTAAAAAAACAACATTACACTGAAAATAATACCAATAACAACGCCGGGGATAATGCGCATACTGTTATTCATATTTCTATTATAAGCCTAAGTTGAAAAAAAGCAAACTATTTTGTATGCTTAATATCCTGCGATGAATGAAATTTATTACTATAGTACCAACAATTTAAACGAAAAAGTAAACTTTGAAACGGCTTTGCTCAAGGGTATGGCTTCTAATTACGGGCTTTACATGATCGCCCGGCGCGATATACCGGTAGTGACACGTGAAGAGATACGAAAGATGCGTGGTCTCTCATACGCGGAAATTGCTTATCAGGTGCTATATCCTTACCTCGGTAATGAAATTCCCGCGGAACAATTGAAAGCTCTCCTCTATGACGCGTACCGAGAGGACAAAATACCCACCAGAGTCCAGCACATAACAGGTAAGACATATATCATGTGGCTCACACGGGGTCCAACCTATTCATTCAAGGATTATGCCGCCCGGTTTTTTGGAAGAACACTCAACTATTTTCTCGGCTCCAAAGGTCTTCAGCGTGTCGTTGTCGTCGCCACAAGCGGAGACACGGGCGGTGCGGTGGCAGACGCCCTTCATGGACTCGAAAGTGTCGATAATATCGTTTTTTATCCAAAAGGATCTATCAGTGAAGGTCAAAGACGGCAGATGACTACCCTGGGCGACAATATTCATGCCTTTGAAGTAAACGGTGATTTCGACGTGTGTCAGGCCCTCGCGAAAAATATTCTGGGAGATAAAGAATTCGCCAAGGAGATTTTCAACGACACAGAACGTTTTACCTCCGCCAATTCCATAAGCATTGGAAGGCTTCTCCCGCAGGCGGTATATCCTTTTTACGCCTATTCAAAGATTGAAGCAGCTGATGAATCATTTATAACGAGCGTGCCGTCGGGCAACTTCGGCAATATGATGGGTACAGTCATTGCAAGACAGATGGGCCTTCCCATCGAAAAGATAATCTGCGGTGTCAATGAAAACACGGAATTTCCTGAATTTCTGGAAAGCGGCACATATATCGTCAGGCCGTCCATTAAATCACCCTCGTCGGCAATGATCGTATCTCACCCCAGCAACCTCGCCCGCCTCATCGATTTTTACGGCGGGCATATTTATGACGAACGCGACCCGGTAACAAAAAACATCAGTAAACCCGGCCTTATAGATAGAATGCCTGATATTGACGCCATGAGAAGTGACATCGTCTCCCTTGGTGTCATGAATCCGGTACATTATGAAACAATGAAAGAAGTTTACCATACGTATGGCATTATTCTTGATCCTCACGGCGCCGTCGGCTGGAAGGCGCTTGAGATGTTTTTGCACGACGCGCATGATAGGCCGGCTGTTATTTATGAAACGGCAGACCCCGGTAAATTTCCCGAAGATGTTGAAAGGGCGGTCGGCATAGTGCCTGAACTTCCTCCCGGCATGAAAAGACAACAATCCTTAAAAGAGCGGATATACAGTATAGAAAAAGAGCCTGATATAGCGGCAGAGGGGTTGAAGCTTTCAATAGATCAAGTCAATGAAGCAAAGAATAAAATAAAGGAAATCTATAAAAATATATGAAGCCCGCTCTATCTTTTTCATTCATGATTCCTATCGTGATAATCATGTCCTGCACCATATCATTGGCAAGTGATATAAACGCCGAAGAACTTAAAA
>CAZXVZ010000114.1:0-9053 GCA_964644085.1 uncultured Syntrophus sp.
TTTCTGCGCCTTTTCTTTTGCCGCTTTTTCTTCCTTATCGAAGGCCATGTCACCCCTGGTGATGGATTTCATCTTCTTGCCTTTGTATTCAAAGCCGCTGAAGATAAAGTCATCAATATCATCGAGGAGGATCAGCACTTCGTAATCTTTCTTCCTGAACGCCTCCAGATAAGGCGACCGCAGGGCCTCGAAGAGCGATGTGCCGACGATATAGTAGATTTCTTCCTGCCCCTCCTTCATATTTTCCACATATGTCTTAAGCGTTGTGAACTTGCCTTCTACTGTTTTTGTGGAAGGGAACAGGAGCAGATCGGCGATAGTTTCACGCCTCGTGAAATCGAAGTGCACGCCTTCCTTGAGAACTCTGCCGAATTCACCATGTAATTTCTGATAATTGTCATATTCGTCATTTTTCATATCAGACAGGGTGTCGAGGACCTTCTTGGTAATGTTTGTTCTCATGATCTCGATTTGCCTGTTGTGCTGGAGTATTTCACGGGATACGTTGAGCGGCAGGTCCGAAGAATCAACGACACCTTTCACGAACCTCAAATACTGTGGTATCAGGTCTTCGCAGTGGTCCATAATCTGAACACGTTTTACATAGAGGGTAGGACCCATTTTGTAATCCTTGTAGAGAATATTGACTGGCGCGTGTGAAGGGATATAGAGGAGGGCAGTGAACTCGGAAGTGCCTTCAGCCTTGTAGTGGATGACCTTTACGGGCGGGGTAAAATCGTGTGATATATGTTTGTAGAATTCATTGTATTCCTCGGCGGTCAGTTCCGATTTGTCTTTCAGCCAGAGGGCCTTCATGGAATTGAGAGTCTTTTCTTCTGTAATCTTGACTTTTTCACCCTTTTTCAGCTCGCTGTCTACTTCTTTTTCTACATCCATGACAATGGGGTGCTCAATGAAGTCGGAATATTTTCTGACAACACTTTCTATCTCCCACTGCTCAAGATATTTTTTCTCTTCCTCCGTGAGATGGAGGATGACATCAGTGCCCTTTGTCTCTTTTTCAATATCGGTTACGGTGAATGTGCCGTCCCCTGTTGATTCCCATTGGACCCCTTGCTTGTCCTTCTGGCCTGCCTTCCGGGAGATTACGGTAATCTTGTCAGCGACCATAAAGGAAGAATAAAAACCGACGCCGAACTGGCCGATGAGTTCGGGGTTGTCCCTGACCTCTTTGCTCTGAAGTGCGGCAAGAAATTCCTTTGTCCCGGAGCGGGCGATGGTACCCAGGGCCTCTATAATTTCATTATGGTCCATGCCGATGCCGTTGTCGCTGATCGTGAGCGTGCCTTTCCCCTTATCGGCGATGATTTTAATTTTCCATCCGGTGTCATTCTCCAATATGTCTCTGTTTGTCAGAGATTCATACCGGGCGCGGTCAATAGCGTCAGAGGCGTTGGAAATGAGTTCCCGTAAAAATACTTCCTTATGTGAATAAAGCGAATGGACCATAAGGTCAAGAAGTTGTTTGATTTCTGTTTTAAACTCCAATTTTTCTGTAGACATACGAGATTCACCTCAAAAATGTTATAAATTTTGTCCCTGGGGGATATTAAAAATCACACCTACTAAAATTAAGACACCCTTTCCGGTAAGTCAAGGAGCTCCAGATAATTCATCAATAAGCTGGTCAAGGCCAATTGATTGTTTTTATTCCCGAATCTTACATGTTATACTTGTGCTGTGTCAATCATATTCCCCCTATCATGTCTTCAGTTTTCCTGTTCTTGATCGCGGGGAAAGGATCTTGAATGCGATAACCGGGGAAATGATTTCCTTTGACTGGAAATGTACGATGAAAATATGTTACATGTCTCAGGCTAACTTGCCATGAAGGTATCAAGGAACGACTAGGATATGAAAGTTGCTATTTCAGGTAAAGGCGGTGTAGGGAAAACAACCCTTGCCGGTGTTATGGCACGCGTCCTTGCCGAAGACGGCCATAAAGTGATTGCCATCGATGCCGACCCGGACTCGAATCTCGCTTCAGCCCTCGGTATCGACGAAAGCGAAGCAAAAAAAGCCCAACCTCTTGCGCAGATGCGGGAGTTCATCGAGGAGCGGACAGGGACAAAGAAGGGACAATACGGAGCCTTCTTTCAGATCAACCCCAGGGTTGACGATATCCCTGAGCGGTTTTCCCTTGAGAAGGATGGCGTGAGGCTCATCACCCTCGGCAGCATCCCCCGGGGCGGTGGCGGTTGTTTTTGCCCCGAAAGCGCCCTTCTCAAGAACTTTCTCGCGCATATACTGATTGAACGTGATGACTATGTCATTGTCGATATGGAAGCGGGCCTTGAACACCTCGGCAGAGGGACCACGGCATATATTGACGCTCTTATCGTTGTCGTGGAGCCGGGGCGAAGGAGCTTTCAGACTGCTTCACAGGTGAAAAAACTGAGTGAGGATATCGGGATAAAACGTTTGTATATTGTGGGCAACAAAGTTGCCGATGAAAGGGATTTTCAGCTTATGAGAGAGTACCTCTCTGATGTGCCCTTCTTGGGAAAGATGGGATACAACGAAAAGATTGTCGAAGCGGACAAACGGGGCCTGTCTCCCTATGATATTGACCCTGTGATCAGGGTCGAGGTGGAAGAAATCATCCGTTTCCTTGAAAAAGAAATGGCGAAAGTTGATAATTAATGAGACGAATGCTTACCTGTATATCTTTCGTTTGTAGTACCATCATCCTTTCCTGTGCTGCCCTCATTGTTTCTCTCTTCGACGAGGGCGGCGAGGCGATCCACAAAATTGCACGCTTCTGGGCAAACCTCCACCTGAAAATAAGCGGTGTGAAGGTTGTTGTAAAAGGTTCAGGACATCTTGGAAGCCCGCCCTACGTTTTTATGTGCAATCACCAGAGCGCCCTCGATATCTATTCACTGCTCGCCTTCCTTCCCGTTTCTTTTAGGTGGATCGCCAAGAGACAACTCTTTAAAATCCCTTTTATCGGATGGGCCATGGGAAGGGCAGGTTATATAAGCATCGACCGGGAAAATCCGCGGGAAGCATTGAAAGCAATGGAGGGGGCCGCGAAAAAAATACGCGGCGGCACGAGTATCATCATCTTTCCCGAAGGTACCAGGAGTAAGGATGGTATGCTCCTGCCTTTTAAAAAGGGTGGTTTCACATTGGCGCTCAGGGCAGCGGTACCTATCGTGCCTATCGGTATATACGGCACAAGCAAACTTCAGCCAAAAGGGAGTTTCATTCCAAGGGAAAAAGGGTTAATATACATAAATATAGGAGAGCCAATCATTCTTGAGGGAATGGACCGTTCAGCGAAAACGAAAGTAATGGATCATGTGCGGGAGCGAATTGAAGGGTTGATGACATGTCGCGGGAATTAAAAAAAGAGATAATAGGTGTCGGTTTACTCGGCATCTTCCTCTTTTTTCTCATGAGTCTCGTCACGTACCATCCCCTTGACCCTTCGTCGCGAAACCTCTGCGGAAAAGCGGGTTTCTATCTGGCCGATGGACTTGTCCTTGTCTTTGGCATGATGAGCTACTTGCTTTCGGTCTTTTTGCTCCTTTTCGGGCTCTTCTATGTGAAAAAGAAGGATCCTCCCAACATTATTCTCTTTTCATCCGGTCTCGCGCTCTTTTTCATTTCTCTTTCTATTCTTTTTCAGCTCATCGGTAAGATCAATATCAGAGGGGTTTCAATAAATTTTTCAGGTCTTCTGGGCTACATTCTCGAAAAAACCCTCATGAATTTTTTCGGCTATTTCGGCACTGTCCTCATCGGCATTATCCTTCTTCTTATTTCCCTCTTTCTCATAGTACAGGCGCCGATTGTCACCATGCTTGAGGAGCGACTGGCACGTAAGAAGAAGGTAGAACGGAGAAAAGAAATCAAAGTAACGACAGAAGAGAAAAAGGAGCCGCCGCCCAAAGAAGAGGTGAAGAAGCCTGTCCAGGAATCATTTGAGTTCTTCAAAGAAATAGGCCCTTATAAGCTGCCGCCGATAACACTCCTCGATACAATCGAGAAAAAGGAAATGAAGATTGACAAGGAAAGCATTCAGGCGAACGCGGCCATTCTGGAAAAGAAGCTCAAGGATTACGGCATTGATGGAAAAGTCACGGAAGTAAGGCCAGGACCTGTCATTACCATGTATGAATTTGAACCGGCGCCGGGGATCAAGGTGAGCAGGATTTCCAACCTCTCCGACGATCTCGCCATGGCACTCTCGGCTGTTTCTATCAGAATCATCGCTCCCATACCGGGGAAAGCGGTAGTTGGTATCGAGATACCCAACACAACACGACAGACTGTCTATTTCCGTGAGATGATGGAATCGAACGCTTTTAGGACGTCCCATTCGCATCTTACGCTGGCCCTTGGTACGACAATAGCAGGCGAATCGTATGTGGCGGACCTCGCGAAGATGCCCCACCTGCTGGTGGCGGGAGCAACCGGTTCAGGCAAGAGCGTTTCTCTGAACAGTATGATCTGCAGTATCCTCTTCAAGGCGACACCGTCAAACGTGCGCTTCCTCATGATTGACATGAAGATGCTGGAACTGTCATTCTATGAAGGTATCCCGCACCTGCTGCTTCCTGTTGTTACGACTCAGAAAAACGCCAAGACCGCCCTGCGCTGGATGACCGATGAAATGGAGAGGCGCTATTCCATGATGGCCGAGAAGGGTGTGCGGAACATTGAAAAATATAATCAGAAAATCGGTAAAAAGGACGGAGCGGAACCGCTACCTTATATCGTTGTTGTTATCGATGAACTTGCTGACCTCATGATGATCTCCCCTAAGGAAGTGGAAGAATACATCGCGAGACTTGCCCAGATGGCACGTGCCTCCGGTATACATCTTATCCTCGCCACGCAAAGGCCATCTGTTGACGTCCTCACAGGGATTATCAAGGCGAACTTTCCCGCGCGGATATCCTGTAAGGTTTTTTCAAAGGTCGATTCACGGACCATCCTCGATACCAACGGTGCCGAGAGCCTGCTTGGAAACGGCGACATGCTTTTCCTGAGCCCCGGTATCAGCAGACTCCAGAGACTGCACGGTCCCTTTGTGTCCGAGGGTGAAATAAAGAGAATCGTGGAATTCCTGAAAGAGCAGGGAAAACCTTCCTACCACAACGAAATACTGGACGAAAAAGAAGAGGAGGAAAGCGGCGAAGAGCTGGACGACGAAAAATATCAGGAGGCCGTCGAGTTTGTTATGACGAAGGGCGAGGCCTCTATCAGCATGGTACAGAGACGCTTCAGGATAGGCTACAACAGGGCGGCGCGGATCATCGAGCGCATGGAACGGGAAGAAATTGTCGGCCCCTCCGATGGAGTAAAACCACGAGAGGTTCTGAAGAGATAGAAACCGATGGAGAAAGGACGTAATTAATGCAAAATGTTGAATTGAGAATGCAAAATTACAAAATGTCTCAAAACCCATTTTCAATAATTCTTCATTTTGCATTTTTGATTTTGAATTCGCATAGCGAAAGGGAGATACAGGAAATGAACAAGAGATTAAAAATTATTTTGTGCGTGATGATTCTGATAATTGCGCCGGCCCTGTGCAATGCCGCGGGATTTGATTCAATCAAAAAGACCTATGCGGGCATTAATACGCTGGAAGCAAAATTTCATCAGAGACTGTTCATAGAGAACATTAAAAAAACAAGGGAATTCGACGGTGAGTTTTCTTATAAACGGAGCAAGGGATTTCTCTGGCGTTACACGAAGCCGAAAGAAAAATCATTTCTCTATGACGGGCAGTTTATGTGGCAGGACGATGAAGAAAAGACATTTGTGCTGAAAGAGCAAGTCAATAAAGAAAAAACGGGTGGTACCTTTTTTGACCTTGTTGAAGACATATCGAAGATCGACGATCTTTTTACGTTGAAACAGGAAAGTGTGTCAGGTGACATGATAGTCCTGGATCTTGCCCCGAAGAAAGAGGGGACAGTTACCGCCGCCAGAGTCTGGATCGACAGGCAGAATCTTGTAAAAAAGATAGAAATCAAGGAATTTACAGGCAACATCAATACCATCGAATTTTCCGCCGCCAAAGTCGATACATCCGTCAGCGACGGAAAATTTGTCTATAAACCTGACAAAAAGAAGGAAATTGTAGAACAGTAAAGGTAAACGCAGTAAATGGTAAATAGGGTTCGTGACTAGGAAAGACCTTTTGTTGATTCAAGGTTCAATGAAAGATTCACCCCCATTGTTTTTATACGTTTTAACCTTTATCCTTAAACCTTGTTCCTTTTCGGAGTAGGATTACCATTCTACCAGTGGCAGGCGTTTGCTGAGCCCTGTATCTTTAAACTTCTCCTTCCAGTGTCCCGTCGGACAGTATGCCAGGCACTTGCCGCACTTCCAGGTGGGTGAAGACTGAAGTCCGGGAGAGCGCATACTTGCGCAGGCAGCAGCAACTTCCTCAGCGGTAGCGTCCAATGAGGCCACCAGATCTTTATCACCCCCTAGCTTTTTCATAAGTCCATGGGCTGCAATACGGCACCTGGTCATGTCCACGTGGCAGTAATCGTAATATTTTTCATCGTTCTCGTCTTTATAGGTAACACGCCTGGCTTCCTTTTCACCATATTTGCTAAGCGCGTGGGTAGGGCAGACGGTTGTGCATATGTTGCATTTTGCCGGGTCACACAAAAGTGGCCCGTTATACATGGGGTCAGGAATAAGTTCAGCCGTTGTCAGAATTGCACCGAATCTGTTTCTGGGTCCGAATTGGGGTGTCAGTACAATGCTGTGCCATCCGAACTCTCCGAGACCAGCAGCGACGGCGGCATGGCGCTGGCTAATTGACATGCCTGTTTGGAGCGGCCCGACCTGCGTAGGGGTCGCGGCGTGGCCTGTAGTGCGTTCGACGAACTGAGCTATGGCGTATACTGAGGCCACGAGATGAAAATTCGGCGCGATAGTGTAACCGTAGGTACCGTAGATGCCCTGAGCATTGGATTTGCCGTCTTCAAAATTTCTAAATATGGTCTGGATAACACCATCTGCCAGCCGCACACCGACAGAGATAACGGCTTTGCAGCCAGGCAGGAAATCAGCAGGATGTGTCCCGTTAGGGGCGCCGTCGAATCGCGAAACGGGCGCGATGCCGCAGAGGTCCATTCCTGTATTTTTAGCGTAATCTTTAATGGATTGTTCAATACTCATAATACTCTCCCCTGAATCTTAGGTTAGTGATTGCATGCTCGTCGTATTGTAACATTTCTTGAGACCGGTGAAAAGAAATTGTCTTTTGTGACTGAAACTGCAGTTTGCTAAGGCAAATTTACTTGTGAGTTTCGTTGAGCAATAACGTATCTTCGTCGTCTTGCTCGTCGTCATCAACCTTTCGGATATCTCGCTTAGGTACGGGCAGTGAAAATGGATTAGAAGCATTGTTGAAAAAATCACAAAAAAAGGCTAATCTTGCAGGGCATGAAGGAATCGGTTCTTGATAATAAAAAACTGCTCATTGTCGATGACGAGCCGGATATATTGGCGATAATCGAGGAAGAAATCCTTGATTCAACATCTGACGTGCAGATAGATAAAGCGGCCACTTACGAACAGGCGGCCGAATATTTGAGGACAAAAGAATACGACCTGGTCGTTCTTGACATAATGGGTGTGCGTGGGTTCGACTTGCTCAAAATCGCCGTGGAAAGAAAACGCAAAACCGCCATGCTCACGGCTCACGCCCTCAGTCTCGACGCGTTGAAAAAATCATATGAATTGGGTGCTATGGCCTATCTCCCCAAAGAAAAACTCAACCAGATAGTTCCTTTTCTGGAAGATGTGATTAAATACAAACATGAAACCGCATGGAAACGGTTGATGAATAAACTGGGAGATTATTACACGAAAAAATTTCAATCGAAAATAGATAAAGATACCCTTTAACATAATGAATATCCTCAAGCCTTCTTTCATCTGTTTTTTTTATTTCAGCGGCGATGCATAGGTTTACGGAGAAATTTCATGAATGACCATACAGAACAAGATCAATCACGGGAAAGGGGAACTGATATTTTAGGCTGGGTTGATGGGCTAAAATTCAGCCGTTTTCACGTGGTTCTTGTGGTGCTCGCGGGTCTCCCTGTGCTGTTCGGGGGGTATTGCACGCAGGTCATCGCGCTCGCCCTTCCATCTGTACTCAAAGAATGGGGACTCTCTTCCATGAGCGCCGGAACCCTTGTGTCATGGGGATTTTTCGGATTTATGCTCGGATCTTTTTTCTTCGGTGCGATCGCGGATCGGCTGGGAAGAAAGAGGATACTCATGGTAACACTGTCACTTTGTTCTCTTTCTACCGGTTTAAGCTATTACGCATCAAACTTGGAAATGTTTTGTGCGCTGCGTTTTTGCACAGGCCTTGGCGTAGGGGGTATATTTCCTCTTTCAGTCGCCCTTACGTCCGAGTTTGCCCCTCTGAGTCTGAGGGCGCGACTGCTTACAATTGTAGCGGGAAGTTACACTTTCGGCTGGGCGGTAGCGGCATTCGTTTCCATTTTCCTTATACCCGCTTTTGGCTGGAGAATGATGTTTGCCGCGGGTGCCCTGCCGTTGATCTGTCTACCTTTCATGGGATTATATCTGCCGGAATCGGTACGCTTTCTTTACGGAAAGACACACCATACTTCTCGGTTTTTCATGAGAGGCTCTGCTGATTCTGTCATGTATATCTCGAAGGAGGCATCCCGGATCAGTCGCTTGGGCCGTACGGCGTTACCTGCCGGTCCCGTACGGATTCCCATAGACTCTTCAAAGCCGGCCATTGGGAGCATCTCCAGTCTTTTTGGGCCCGGGTTTATGAGAATGACGATTCTGTTGTCCCTCACATACCTCCTGAGCGCAATAGTTCTGTACGGTATATCATCATGGCTGCCTGCTCTCATGATAAAAGCAGGTTTTTCAATGACAAAGAGTTTCAGCTACAGCATGGTTCAATCCATCGGGTCCTGTCTGGGGGGGATATTTCTTGGTTACCTGCTCGATATATTTGGCCGAAAATGGGGACTCGCTTTGACATATCTTCTGGGCGG
>CAZXVZ010000115.1:0-9036 GCA_964644085.1 uncultured Syntrophus sp.
TATCTACACCCTATCATACACTCTTTCCCTACACGACGCTCTTCCGATCTTTATGCGGAACTTAATGGTTTCACGCTTGATGACATGCTGTTTCAATCAATCAAGGAACTGAAAGAGCTTATTCATGAAGCAGCCCCTGAACGGATCAAGTATGAAATGGATCGTATCATTATTTCCCGTCGTGTCGCTGAAGGTATGGAAATGTTGGAACAGACAGGGCTGCTCTTCGAAATATTCCCTGAACTGTACTCGTTGAGACGTATGGATATTGAAAAAAGGTTTCAACTTGAAACGCTGGGACACACTCTTGAAGGTTTTCGTTTTCTCCATCGTTACAATGATGAATTGCTGCTCGATGAAAAGGCGTTAAAAAACGTCTGCTACGGCCTGCTCTTCCACGATCTCGGCAAAGCCCATACCTATTCTTATGACGAGCAAAAAGAGGTTGTTCATTTTTTTTATCATGAACGCTTTTCCCGTGATATTGCTTCGCGTATCATGGAAAGACTCAGATTCAGTACCCAGGAGATAAAGGCTGTTCTCGCTCTCATTGAAAACCATATGCGGATATTTCTCATCAGCGATAACGAAACACGGGAAAAAGCTGTGAGAAGGCTCATCTACAAAATGGGAGACCTCACGCGATCACTTATTCTCCACACCTTATGCGACCTGTACGGCAGCTCCGGCGGAACAGACAATCCTTCAACAGAGCAGGTGAAAAAATGTTGTAAAGAGATTCTCCTCGCCTATGAAGAATCGCTGAAGAAACCTCTCCCGGTCCTTGTAAACGGTGACGATCTTATCGCCATCGGTTTCACCCAGGGGCCGCATATAGGCAGATGTCTCAACGAAATACGGGAAAAACAGATCTCCGGTGAAATGAAAGACAGGGAGCAGGCACAGGCATACGCAAGGGAATACCTGGAACGGACGAAAGCAGTGAATAGTCCAGAAGCAGTAAACAATCGATAATGAACGGTGAAAGAGAAGAAAGCATTGAACCTGCAGCGTTCTCCCTCAGCCCGCACAGCAGGCAAGAAGGGGTGGCTCCAGCCCCTTCTTGGGCGTAAGAGGGAAGTCTCTGCCGGCTTTGCTTGCAGAGGGGGCGCTGAACCCCGGAAAGAGGACAAAGTGGCGATTATATCGGTCTTGACATTGAGCGTTCAAAGTGAAATACTTCAAATGACAAGTTGTTCCGTCATATTGTGCTTACAGCTTGTTCACGGCTGGAGATCGTGGAGGAACCGTGGCACTGAGGCTGCGCGTTTATACAGCAACTGTTCGGGTCGTGTTGATTTGCGTTCTGCTATTGTTTACAAGCTGCGTCATGATACCGATACCCACAACAGAAACCAAAGTGCTTGCCGGGACCCCCGTTACAGAAGAACACCTCGGTTTCCTCACACCGAAAATCACAACGAAGCGGGATGTCATAGACCGGCTCGGAAATCCGAACATCATCTGGGAAGACCTGCGAGTATTCGTGTATAACTGGGAGGTGCGTCAGGGAATCCTCTTGTGGGCCGCCGGAGGCCACTACGCTGCTGTGGGCGGTATAGAGGACATTCCAAAGCACTACCTCCTGCTCATTCAATTCGATGAACACGACCGGCTTCATCGTTTCGAACGGACTGTGCGCCCTTTGCTGCAATCTTACGCGGATTTTCTGAAAGAATGGGCTGCCAATCCCAATGACCGGTTACCTCAAGACCGGCCTGCTCAGGGGAAATAGTGAGAAAGAGATATTACAGACAGAATTCAGGAAAGGTTCATACCGGGACCCGTGGATTATTTCCTTCGCAAGGGGTATTACGATGCTTGTTGAAAACACTTGTTCTGCTTGTTTTCTTCAGTCACCTTGCCGGCTGTGCATCTGTATATGTGCTGCCGGACACCGAACAAAGAGCAGTTAACGCCGGTGAAAAAACCATTGTCTCAATGCGGATTCATTGCAAGATAGACAATCTGTCCGGTGAAGCTTTTGGAACTTCAGGATGGACAGGAGAACCTCATGTTGCTCTCGGAATAGGCAGCTTTGAGACTGTCGGGGAACCTCGACGTGCAGTCCATCATTTTTTGTCGGAAGAGTCACGCAGCGCCGGTTGGACGTATCTTGTTCTCCCCCCTGGTGTCTATTATCTTGCTGTTGTCGGTCCTCAGTCCGATGCTTCACTCAAAGACCTCCGAGAGGCTCCTCGTTGGCGGATTGACGTCCCCGAGAACACGGAATTCCTCTACGCCGGCACTCTCGTGCTATTTGGCAAAACCCACGGGACGTTCTTGCTCGGAGGAAAGATAGTGAAGCCTGCCGACGGTGAAGAAGTCGTCATCAATGACGAGAGCGAGGCCGCGAAAAACCTCCTTAGCAAATATATTTCACACGGTGCTGAGACTAAAACGATTTTGATGCAACGATGGCGCCGGGGTGACCCAATTATAATAAAATCACCAAGACCGGATTCAAGAAAATAGTTCTTTCGGAACAAATGTCCTGCCATCTGTCGCTGTGCCCGAAACAAACACCCATTCTATTTATTGTCCTGGCGACTCATTGTATTAAGGGCTGCCATAGCGGACACAATCCGGCAATCAGGATTTCAAATAGACTCCGGCATCCGCCGTAATGACGGAAATTCTTCAATGGTTTCGAATGGGTCTAATAACAGGCGGACTGAGCCTATAACAGGTATGGATATAAATGTGGAATCAATAATCCGGTTCGCCTTCTTTTTTAATGTTCTTATTAGCCTTTAGGTCAAGGGCACGGTCGGCACCTTTCTGGATGGTTCCATCCTTGGAATAGCCGTAATTTGACCAATACCCCAGTCCATCCTTTTCGACAAATCGTAACCGCATAATGGTCTTGACGCTCTTATATCCATACTTGGAGGGCATGAGAAGCCTGAAGGGGCCGCCATAGATATCAGGCAACGGCTTGTCATCCATCTCATAAGCAAAGATAACACGGGATTTCTGAAGCTCTTCCAGCGAGATATGTTCATAATAATCATCGGCAGAGTAAAAATGGAGAAATTTCGCCTCTTCTTTTGCTTTCACCGTATCAAAGAGCGTCTGCGGGCGGATGCCTCCCCATTTCGCCTTTCCCGACCATCCCTCCACACAGGTCAGGCGCGACACCTGGGTAACTTTCGGGAGTTTTTTGATTGCCGCGAGAGTAAATTGACCGGGTTTTTCACATAATCCGTCAACTTTCAAGACCCATTTGGCGGGATTGACCGGTTTAATGGGTTTAATAAAGCGGACATTGAGACCCTCCCGGTCTTCATTATCCAAAAGGCGTTCTACTTCTTTGGCGTCCGAGGTGTGGGGTATAAGAATAGAGGCCGTGAAAACACTGACAAAGCGGATAAAATCGCGTCTGTTCATGTCTGCTACGTTACCCATAATACGTCCTCCACCATAACTGAATCCTTGACAAAAACTGAAGAATACTTAAACTTACAATAAGTACGAAAAACTTCTATGTAAAGGAGTTGACCATGCTGCTTATTGAAGATTTACAGGTGGAACTGGCGGGAAAAATGTTGCTCCGGGACATCGACCTTGAGTTAAAACCAGGTGAAACGCATATTCTTTTCGGCCCAAACGGTTCAGGGAAAACTTCTCTCCTCATGACAATCATGGGTTATCCCCAATATGTGGTGAAGAAAGGGAAAATAATGTTCAAAGGAACTGATATTACCCATGCTCCTATTAATGAGCGGGCGGCTCTGGGCATAGGCATGTCATATCAACGCCCCCCCACAATCAACGGGTTAAAGACAAGACAAATGGTTGGAATATGCGCAAAAAAAGAAAAGGTCAACGTGGAAGAAATGGCACAATCTCTCAATTTCAAGGATTTTCTTGAGAGAGATGTAAACGCGGGATTCTCAGGCGGCGAGATCAAACGTTCAGAGCTTCTGCAACTTAAGGCACAGGACCCCGACCTGATGCTCTTTGACGAACCGGAATCCGGTGTTGATATTGAGAATATGGCCCTCATTGGTAAGTCTATTGCAAGTATGCTCCAAAAAGACTCCCGGAAAGAAGATGCAAAGTCCTTATCACAATCAAGACTGGACAGGACCAAAATAGGTCTTATCATTACCCATACCGGTTACATACTGGACTACGTACCGGCCGATAAAGGGCAGGTTCTTTTCGACGGGGTGATCGCCTGTTCCGGCAATCCAAGAGAAATTTTCAATTGCATCGGCAATATGGGATATGAGGAGTGTATACAATGCAAAATATAGAAGAACTGAAAACAAAAGCCAAAGATGCACTCGATAAAAAAGCGGCCTTCGGAGAAGATATAGACTTAAGTCAATATGACAGGTCTTTTGTTCCCCATAAGTACCTTGCCGAAGAAGAAATGTGCGCACTGCCGACAAACGAACAGGAACGTCTCCTCCAGTCAGGCCTTGACGTCACCGGCAAAGGCAGAGGAGGAACCTATTTTCAGAAGGACACAACTGTCATCCACTGCCATAGCATGGAAGAAGGTATTGAAGTAATACCCGTTACCGAAGCCATCAAAAAATATGACTGGGTCAAGGAATATTTCTGGAAACTCGTTCCTGTTGATCAGGACAAATATACCGCGTCTGCGGCACTTGAACTCCATGACGGTTACGTGATCAGGGCTCTGCCGGGAAGTAAGAGCGTATATCCTATCCAGGCATGTCTTTACCTCGATAAGGAAGGTCTTCAGCAGAATGTCCACAACCTCATCATTGCTGAAGAAGGCTCGGAACTGCACATTATTACAGGATGCGCCACAGCTCCCCACATGAAAAAGGGGGTCCATGTCGGCATATCGGAGTTTTTTGTTAAAAAAAACGCCAAACTGAGCTTTACCATGATTCACAATTGGGCTGAAGAGATGGATGTGCGGCCCCGTTCTGTCGGACAGGTAGAGGAAGGTGGTGTCTTCATCAATAACTACATCTGCATGAAACCCGTACGCTCCATCCAGATGTATCCCACAACGCACCTCATTGGTGAGAATGCCACCGCAATGTTTTACAGCGTTATCGTCGGAAGTCCGGGGTCCAATTTCGATGTAGGGGGCAGAACTTTTCTTACCAAACCGGGTTGTCGCGCTGAGATCATCCAGAGAGCAATCAGCAACGGCGCCTACATCATGAACCGGGGCCACCTTATCGGTAAGGCGCCCGATATTAAGGCCCACCTTGAATGCAAAGGTCTCCTCCTGAAAGGCGGAATAATTGATTCCATTCCCCAGCTTGAGGCGCATGTTGAAGGTGTTGACATGTCTCATGAGGCAGCCGTCGGAAAGGTCGCGCAGGAAGAGATATACTATCTTATGTCCAGAGGTTTAAACGAGCAGGAGGCAACGTCTACTATCGTCCGAGGCTTCCTGAATATCGATATTAAAGGATTGCCTTCTCAATTGAAGGCAGAGATTGAGCGGGCAGTTGAAGCGAGCAATAAAGCCTTATAATGATACCCTGGAGGATTAGCTCATGAAGCGCAGAGATTTTTTAAAGCTCGCCGTATCATCACTGATTGCCAGTCAACTGCCGGCGAAACTTTTCGCAAAGGAACCATCCCTGGTTGCACTGGCCGAGGGAGCAGACTACGCGGCCATAACAAGAAATGCCCTTTCTTCATTGGGCGGTATGAAGCAGTATGTAAAAAAGGGTGATACCGTTGTGGTCAAACCCAACATAGGTTGGGACAGAAAACCGGAATTTGCCGCCACGACTCATCCTGTCGTTGTAAGAACCGTCGTCGAAGAATGCCTGAAAGCGGGCGCGGGGAGAGTGAAGATTTTTGACAATCCCTGCAATGATCCCCGTAGAAGCTATGAAAGCAGCGGCATCCCGGCAATATTAAGAGGAATGGAAAATGTCGAGATTAAGCAAATGGACCGGGAACGATACAAGAATACAAAAATAAACGGGGTTTTCCTGAAAGAATGGGAACTTTATGATGAGGCGCTTTCAGCGAATGTTCTCATCAATATCCCCATAGCGAAAGACCACGGCACCTCTCGTCTTACCCTGGGACTAAAAAATCTTATGGGCATCATGGGCGGCAACAGGGGTTACATTCACAGGAGCATCGACGAGGCCCTTGCTGATTTGAACAGCGTCGTCAAAAGCCACCTCACTATTATTGACGCTACAAGAATCCTTGTGCGGCATGGACCGGCAAGCGGGGCCTTAAGCGACGTGAAAGTGCTTAACAAGGTGATCGCGTCAACAGATATAGTGGCTGCCGACGCTTACGCAACCACACTCTTCAACTTGAATCCTCAGGATGTGAGTCCCACCGTGGCAGCTTACAAGAGGGGCCTCGGAGAAATGAACCTGACCAAGATAAAAGTCGTAAAAAATTGAATTTGAAAGGCAAAATCCTATCGATGCGGAAATTGCTGACCCGTGTCTAAATTTTCATAAACAGTCCATAAGGGGTTGCTGCATCCAAGGCACACGGGGCCATCGTCAACAGGATACGCTTCCCGGCAATAAGGACAAAGGGCAAACTCTTTTCTTCGCTTTTTGTCTCTTATCCGATCGGTAACCTTGATAGTACGTGTGTCGCATATACCTGCCCCGGCTGCCATGATCTGCCGGAGTAACAGAGGTGTGTCCTGTTCTTTTTTTGGCTTCAACTTAAAGAACCAGTCCTTGATCTCAGACCATTCTTTGACCTTTACCGGGTCAATAAACACGCGGATTCCTGCTCCCGTTACCTTGTCGTAAAGGCACAACGCGAATCGGCCGATGTTGACGACAGTAAGCCAGCCGTTTCCGGTGGTGCAGGGAGTGAGAAGCTGTATGGCGTCAGGCAGGCACTTTGCTGTTTCACAGAGAGCATCAAAGAGACCATCGTGCGGCAGGTGCCGATAGGCAAGATCAACCATGAAACCGCCAATGATTACCCCTGGAGCGGCATAACCATGAAACGAGGTTGCGCGGTCAACATATTCTTCAAATGTGTATGACCGGATCATTATGTTTTCCCGCACGTTCCAGCCGGCTGCAGGGTTTGCCATGGAGTACCTCTCTTTCAGCCCCACCGTCTGAAATGACCGGCATTGAGCGTCTCATGGTTCGGAACTGTGTCGCTGAGGCAACAGAGACCGTGCTCAGCTTCAGCCAGTATTCTTTCGATTCCGCGCAGGGAGAAATATTTATCAGGGTCTTTCAGATATCGTGCCCAGTCCCATTTTTGAATGATCATTCTTTTGAACTTTCCCGAAAGGTGCGTGCAGTTAATCAAATTGCAACCCATTAATTGATTTTTTGTAAAGCTTAGAAGAACATACCCTTCGTTCCGTGGATCTCCGAAAGCAACGTGCCGTGTGTCTTCACCGTTACCCTGCACATTGCCTATTTGAGCATACGTCCAGTCAAAAAACGGGCTGATATTCTGAGGTATAAAACCTGGATACCATGCTTCTTTTCCGGCCATGTTGCATCCCGCAATACGTCCCTGATAACAGGCATACCCCCATGTTCCAAGCCATTCCTGATTTCCGGAAAGTACATTGTATCCCTGGCTCACATCGCCCGCGGCATAGAGGTTCTGTCGATTTGTCCTTTGCTGTTTGTCTACAAGGACAGCATTTTGCACATCCACTCCGTCGCGATCAATGAAGTCAACATTGGGGCGCACCCCTGCGCAGACCGCCACAAAATCAGCTTCCTCGAGAATGTTGTCCGGGAAATGGCAGGCAACACCTTCCGGGGCCCCTTCCATGCCCGTCAAGGTACACCCGAGACGCACCTCAATTCCATGTTCCTCGAAGTATTTTCTGAGATATGCCGCTGATGACGGGTGAGCTCCCCGTGGGAGCATCTGATCGGCCACGTCGAGAAGTAACACCCTCTCGCCCCTCTTGGCAAGAACTTCGGCCACTTTGAGGCCGACGAGAGAAGCACCCAGTACGATGACCTTCTTTGCCGAGGTGATGGCTTTTTCGATTTTTTGCACTGAGACGGCCGTCCTCAGAGGATAGGCCCGCGTAGATTCTCTGAGCCCCGGCACAGGCGGGATAATAGGGTTTGCACCGGTTGCTACGAGACATTTGTCATAGTTGAGATTTTCTCCACTCGTCAAATGAACCTCCTGGTTCATGGGGTCCAGAAATCCCACTGATACGTCAAAGTGGCAGGTTATGTCATGTCTTCTGTAGAAGTCGTGCCCGAAGGGGAAACAGTTCTCCCACGGGATAACACCTTTTAAGTAATATGGCGAGAGCATGGGATTAAAAGCCGGGGCATCCACATCGGATACCATATGAATTTCCCCGCCATGCCCCGAAGCCCTTGCAGCTTGTGCCGCATGTATGGCAGCACCGCCGTTCCCTAGGATCACTATGCGTTGCGCAACCATACCTTTATTTGTCTTTTGAAGAATAGGCAAGGGCTTTCAGAATCACCACTGATGCCTTTTCCGCCTTTTTTTTGCTCAGTTCATCAAGGGGACCTACTTCCAGGGCACGGGTGGGGCAGGCCCGGACGCAAGCGGGTTTCAAGTCGTATTCCCTGCGTACATAACAAAGATCGCACTTGGCCATCTTTCCGTTCTTCGGAAACTTAGGCACACCGAAGGGACAGGCAAGCTCGCAACTGTGACATCCTACACACAGATCCTGGGCAACTACGACGGAGCCGTCTCCCTGTCTTCTGGAAATCGCCCCGGTAGGACAGACCATAATGCAGGGCGCGTCTCCGCAGTGCTGACACGCGAGAGAAAGATGGAATATGCGCGCTTCAGGATATTCTCCTTCCTCGTATTTTGTAACGTGGCGGAATGCAACCTCTTCATCGGCTGCAAAATCGTTCTGATCCTGGCACGCGACAACACATGCCATGCAACCTGAACATCTGGAAACATCGAAAGAGAAGGCGTACTGGCTCACTTGTCACCTCCCTGAACCGGTGTTTTCTTCACTTCGCAGAGAAGTGACTTGAACCCTGGGAATCCGGAAATCGGATCGCGGTAATCCGGGTCGATCAGTTCATTGACATCGGCACCCGGAAAATCATGGAA
>CAZXVZ010000116.1:0-8985 GCA_964644085.1 uncultured Syntrophus sp.
CACTGACCTGCTGTGACAAGGAGATGACCGTCCAGGAGCCGAAGACCATACCATCTTCGGATTGAGAAGAAATAGACATATTTTTTCTATTTCTTGTGTGGCTGTTAATAAAAAAATCCATTTCTCCAGATCCTGACTATATAGGCAAGAGAATTTGCAACGACTTTCATTTTTTCGGATAGGGGTATTCACGGGATGAAAGCCTTTGAGGATTTACGGGTTCTTGACCTCGCTGATGAAAAAGGAAGCTTCTGTTCAAAATTACTCGCAGACCTTGGCGCTTCTGTTATTAAAATAGAAGATCATCAAAACAATAACTCAGAAAATATTAGCCCTGATCAATTCTTTGACGTTTATCATAATGCTAATAAATCACGACTCGTGCTTGATCTGAAGAAAGTAGAGGACAGAGAAGTCTTCACGGAGCTTGTCTGTGAGGCTGATGTTCTTGTGGAAACATTTCAACCCGGCTATCTTGAATCAATCAATCTTCACTACGAAAGACTGAAAAAAGAAAATCCGGCCATTATTCATGCTGCTATTACCGGATTCGGCCGATGCTGCCCGGGTAGAGCATATCGTTCCTGCGATCTTGTTGCTTCGGCCTGCGGTGGTCAGATGTACATCATGGGTGATCCAATGGGAAAACCTCAGGCACCATTGGGCGGACAATCGTATTACACCGCTTCCTTATTCGGCGCAATTCAGATAATTCTTGCCCTGCGGAAGCGCTCTCAATCGGGAGAAGGGGCGTACATTGACCTTTCACTTCAAGAGGCAGTAGCTTCCACGCTGGACAATGTAATGGTGCGCTGGTTTTATGAAAAAACCATAACGAAAAGACAGGGTAATTTGTATGGAAATAATTTTTTTTGTATCCTCCCCTGTAAAGATGGCCACATTCAGATAAGCCTTTTTCAGCAATGGGAGACTCTCGTGGAGCTGATGGCGGCGGACAAAATGTCCGCTGATCTGGCTGACGTGCAATGGAAGGACGACAGTTATAGAACCGGTAATATCTCCCATATCATAGAAATCATAGGCACATGGATAAAACATTATACCGCGGAAGAACTTTTTACGCTGGGCCAGGCCATGCATTTGCCCTGGGCTCCCGTGTATTCTGTGAAAGATGTTCTTAAAAGTCCTCAGCTCAATGCCCGTCAGTTTTTTGTTGAAATCGACAGCCCTGGTAACACCGGAAAGGTAGTCTGCCCTTCCCTGCCTTTTACGTTCAGCTCTTTTTCAAGGGTAACAAGCAAACCCGCGCCATTTCATAGTAAACAAAAAGAAAAATTATCGGTGAGAACGTTGCGGACTCGAACAAATAGACCACAAAAAACTTCCCGGCCGAATACTATAAGTCCTGTTGTTTCAAGCCGGGACATTCTTGCAGGAGTTCGAGTGCTTGATTTTACATGGATGCTTTCCGGGCCCTATGCCACAAGAATACTGGCCGACTGCGGCGCGGAGGTAATAAAAATTCAATCAAAAAAGACAGCAAATGGCGCTGAGATGAATACCGCGGGATATTTTAATACGTGGAACAGAAACAAGCGCAGTATAACACTCGATTTATCCCATCCCGAGGCGTGCCGCATTATTTTAAGACTTGCTTCCATAAGCGATATAGTAGTAGAAAATTTCTCGCCACGGGTAATGCAGAACTGGGGATTGACTTATGATATATTCAAAGAAATAAAACCTGATTTGATCATGGCAAGTATTTCTGCCATGGGACAGACAGGTCCCTGGAAAGATTTTGTGGGTTATGGCCCGACTTTTCATGCCCTTTCGGGACTCACCGCTATGACTTCTGCCGGCGGGAAATCGCCTGTAGGATTTGGTCACGCATATGCGGACACCATCATCGGTCTTTATTCAGCGCTGGCAATACTCTCTGCCCTAAAACACAGAGATTCAACCGGTGAAGGCCAGTACATAGACGTATCAGGATACGAGGCAGTATGCACACTTCTCGGACCAGACATACTCAGGGCAAGCGCAAAGGATTTCTCTATCTCACATAATTCACAGGACAGCGCCGTCACCGCAACACCACACGGCTGCTACCGATGTGCCGGTGATGACAGGTGGTGCGTGATAGCAGTTTTCACTGAGGACGAATGGCGCGCATTCTGCGCTCTGCTTGGTAACCCCGTCTGGACAAAGGAAGCAAAGTTTTCTACGCCTGCCCTGCGTTATCTGAACCGTAATGAATTGGATCGACATGTCGAAGAATGGACCTGCCGGAAAAATCCGGAAACTGTTGTTAAACTTCTGCGGAATCAAGGTATCACGGCTGGTATTGTTAAAAATGCGGAAGATCTCTCAAAAGACCCCTGTCTTGCTTCCCGTGAGTTCTTCATTGAACTCACTCACCCGATTCTCGGAAAAACAATTTCCGACAGATCGGCCATCGTCTTCCCAAAGGAAATAACCAAAAATTGGAAAGCAGCTCCGTTGCTCGGCCAAGACAATCAATATGTCTTTATGGATCTCCTCGGCCTTTCCTCTGAAGAATTTCTAGGCTACAAGAACAGAGGAATCATCAGTTAATTTTTTTTATAGCGATTGACATAATTGTCAAGAAGGGGGTAGACTTTACCCAAGAATTGCGGATAGAAGTGTAATAATACCGGTGACCGCCTTTATCATTGCTGATAAGAAGTTGAATTTATATTAAGCATTTTTCTTGCTCTTCAGATGGCGGTTTGGTAAAAGAGAACAACAAAGCATGAATGAACTAAATTCAAGAGTCGTCATGAATATTATGGGTTTACGTTGTACAGCAGGCTTTAATTATCTTGATTAATACGTTATGCCTATGAATTCCGGGAGGTCCAGGAGATGGCACAAATCAAATCTGTTCTGGCTGCAACTGATTTTTCACCCGGAGCAAGGCACGCTGCGGAACGGGCAGCTATGCTCGCCACCATACTACCAATACAAAAAGGTACGTTGCTCCATGTATTGGAGGAATCATGGGTTGATTCACTGAAGAAGTTTGTGGGTGTTGCAGTGGAGATTGAACAAGGGGTTTTTGATGAAATCTTACGTTCGCTTGACACATTAATCTGGGAAATCAGGAAAGAACTGCACTTCGCTTTTGAACCTCAGGTGCGTATAGGAAATACATTAAATACCATTATTGATGCTTCCTCTGATTCTGATCTCCTTGTGCTTGGGGCTCAGGGAGAACATCCGGTGAAAACTCTGGCCATTGGCACTACCTCGCAGAGACTTTTGAGTAAAACCCGAAAACCTGTTCTTGTGGTAAAACGTAAACCTGAAAGGCCCTATAAACAGGTCTTTGTCGCGGTCGATTTCTCATCAAACTCGGCCAAAGCTCTTGAATACAGCGAAATAATCGCGCCTGACGCCCTCATAAGTGTCGTGCATGTTTTTGAACCGGTATTTGAACCGGGTATGGTTCGCGCCGGAATCTCTGATGAAATTATCGAGCACTACCGGATAAATGCCCAAATAGAAGCAGAAAAAAACATGACAGACTTTTTAAAGACCGCAGGCATGGAATCTAAAAATCTGTTCCGGCTCTTAGAATATGGACACGCGCCCGCTAAACTTCCCGAGATGGCACAGCAAATGTATCCGGATCTCGTAATTGTTGGCAAACATGGAAGATCCCGGATTGAAGAACTTCTGGTTGGAAGCGTTACACTGCACTTACTTTCCCAATCAGAATGCGATGTGCTTGTTGTGTGATAAACACCTGATAATGCCGATTAAATGATAAATACTATTGGTAATAAAAGGATGTTTACAAATGCCGAATGAGGATTTTCAATGTTTGAACAAACCTTTTATGAGATAACATCTATACTGGTCCTCGCTGCCATCCTTGGCTCCATAGCCAAGTTCCTGCGTCAACCGCTCATTATTGCCTTTCTCGCCACGGGCATAATCGTCGGACCAGCCGGTCTCTCCCTGTTGCAAGATCACAGCCAGATAGAAACGCTGGCCCACATCGGGATTGCTATCTTACTCTTCGTTGTGGGACTCAAGCTTGATCTCAATCTCATAAAGACAACAGGTCCGGTTGCTCTTGCAACAGGACTGGGACAGGTAATATTTACATCGGTATTCGGTTTCATCATTGTTTTTTTCATGGGTTTTCCCATCATCACCTCTTCATATATCGCGGTGGCGCTCACATTTTCCAGCACGATTATCATTGTCAAACTCCTTTCCGACAAAAAAGAGATCGATTCCCTCCACGGAAAGATCGCTGTGGGTTTTCTCATTGTGCAGGATATCGTGGCAATCCTCGCCATGATCATCCTCACGGCTCTTGGAGGTTCCGGAACCGATGATGGTGATACTTTTGCAAAAATAACCCTCATTGCGGGAAAAGGAATAGGACTTCTGGTTTGCGTGGGACTTCTCATGCGCTATGTAATACCAGCACTCGTAAAAAAACTTGCCGGTAGCCAGGAATTGCTCGTTCTTTTTGCAATTGCCTGGGCAGTGTTTCTTGGCGCTGCCGGTGATTACCTTGGCTTCAGCAAAGAAGTAGGAGCATTTTTAGGCGGAATATCTCTTGCGTCAACACCTTATCGTGAATCCATTGGAGCCAGGCTGGTCGGGTTGAGGGACTTTCTGCTTCTCTTCTTTTTCATTGATCTAGGCGCTCGTCTTGATTTCAGCATGGTCGGGCCCCAGATACTGAATTCAGTCTATCTATCACTTTTCGTTCTTGTCGGTAATCCACTCATTGTACTGTTGATAATGGGCATCATGGGCTACAGAAAGCGAACAGGTTTTTTGGCCGGACTGACTGTCGCCCAGATCAGCGAGTTTTCGCTCATACTGGGAGCCCTCGGGGTGAGCCTCGGACATATCAACATGGAGGCAATGAGTCTTATTACGCTTGTTGGTGTTGTAACAATCTGTCTCTCCACATACATGATAATTTACTCAGGCTCTCTTTACCGCTTGCTTTCGAAACCTTTAAGCCTCTTTGAAAAGAAACACCCCCATCGGGAAGAATCAGCCGGGCAGGTGTCAAATATTCCGGATGTTGAAATCCTTATTATTGGCTTGGGCAACTACGGAAGTGGTCTTGCACAGCACCTCATGGAGCGTCAAAAACGGATAGCCGCAGTCGATTTTGACCCCCAGGTCCTTGAGAACTGGCAATCCAGGGGAGTACCCGTTATTTTTGGTGATGTGGGGGATCCCGAATTCCTCGAAAATCTTCCTTTGCGGAAATCAGCGTGGGTAGTCAGCACCGTACGGGAAAGGGAACTTAACCTGACACTGCTTCAACTTCTCAGCGACCACCGCTACGAGGGAAAAGTGGCTGTCACGGCAATGAATGAAGAGGAGGCAAAAACATATCTGCAAAAAGGCGCCCATGTTGTTTTAAGACCATTTAGCGACGCTTCCGAAGAAGCTGCCGATTCACTGACCGATGCGATGCATCTCTTTCCGCAGAATATTGACTGGCCACTTGGTTTAAAAGAGATAAGGCTGAGAAAGGGTTCCATTTTTGCCGGTCAACTGATACGTAACCTTGATCTTCGTTCACTCACAGGCATTACGATAATTGCGGTCAGCAGGGCAGGCCGGGTATTTCTGCATCCGGACCCTGATTTCCAGCTGTTTCCAGGCGACCGGATTGTTCTCATGGGAGAACCCACCACTCTCAGGCATGCTGAGGACTATTTCAGGCAGATCGAGGATGATACCTTGATAGCAGAGCTTCAGCAGTTTATCACGGCAGAAATTGAGATCGGGCAGACTTCGCCGGATTTAGGAAAATCTCTTGCGGAAATAGAATTCAGAAAAAGTTACGGGGCAACAATAATCGGGATTATTCGTGGTCAAGAACGTATAGTAATGCCGAAAGCCGATACAAAACTCGTTGAGGGAGACAAACTTATCATTATCGGAACACCGGAATCAAAAAAGATGATTGAAAATGCGTTCCCTGCGTGAAAAGGAGTATCTGCGACTCAGTATTCCGCGGGGATACCATGGGAGACTGCCATCAATGTAAAGGTATGTTGAAGAATGGAGGCTTATTGGAAACACAAAATTGACAGCATTAACAACATAGTATATAAAGTAGATAGATAGATTAGGGTCCGGGTATACCCCGGAGGGTTCTTTTTGAATAGTGGGGCCGCTATTCTCAAATAAAGCGAGAATAGCGGTTTTTTTAATTTTCTTACCCAGGGGAGGCAAGTATGGAAAGAAAAGTTCTGCGGCTGGTTGTTATTGCTCTAATCATTTTCATGGCACTGGTCTTTTCGGCAGTACTTGGCATATATACCGACTGGTTATTTTTTAAGGAAGTGACTTATGAAGGAGTTTTTCTTAAGATCCTTTCAAGCAAAATCTTGTCCGGTCTTACAGTAGGTTTTGTGTCTTTTGCTTTCATCCTCCTGAATGCCCTGCCGATTATCAAAGCACAATTTCCAGCCCTGCAAATAGCTTTCAACAGCCAGATCGGTATTTCTCTGAATACGGAACTCCTCAAGAAAATTTCCTGGCCCGCAGGTTTACTCATCTCCGCCCTTATTGGTGTCTTTGCCGGAATGTGGGGAGGCAGTCTCTGGCATCAGGTTCTTACATTTTTAAACGCAATAACAACAGGCATGAAGGACCCTGTCCTCGGTAAAGATATCGGTTTCTATCTATTCAAGCTCCCGCTCTATGAAACATTGAGCCATTACGCAGGATTTATGATTTTCCTCGCTCTTGCCCTCGTCGTCGCGGGATACGCCATGAAAGGCGGTTTCTCCATATACAACAACAGCGTTTCAATGACAGCAAACGCGAAAAAACACATAGGTATCCTGGGCGGTCTCTTTCTTTTTAAAATAGCTTTTGGTTTTTATCTTGACCGGTTTGAATTGTTATACTCCACGCACGGTGTTATCACGGGCGCCGGATATACCGATGTCCATGCCAGGTTATACGCGCTGGGCATTCTCGTTGGTCTCACTGGAATAGCAGGAGTTCTTTTCGCGATCGCTTTTTTTAGAGGATCTCTGAGGAGGGCGATCTATCCTCTCGGCGTGGTGGCCGTCGTTTATGTTGCCGGTGTTCTCATCTACCCGGCCCTTTTGCAGAATTTGAAGGTAGCGCCTAATGAGATAGGAGCGGAAAGGCCGTTTATCGAGAACCACATCAGTTTGACAAAGTTCGGGTATAACCTCACCGACATTGAGATCAGACCCTTTGATGTCTCCTACAATCTCACATCCCGGGACATTGAAAAGAACGGAGCAACGATAAAGAATGTCCCCTTATGGGACGAAGCACCTCTCCTCAAAACGTACAGTCAGTTGCAGCAGATAAGGACATATTATAAATTCAACGGTATCAATAACGATCGATATACTCTGAACGGCGAATACAGGCAGGTTATGCTGTCGGCGCGCGAACTTTCCTATGATGATCTCCCCAGTAAATCTTGGATCAATGAAAAGCTGGTTTTTACCCATGGAAACGGTGTGGCAATGGGACCGGTAAGCAGGATCACCAGAGACGGTCTTCCCGAGTTCATAGTAAAGGATATTCCGCCCGTTTCTAACGCGGATCTGAAGGTCACAACTCCTGAAGTCTATTTTGGCGAACTCACCAACGATTATGCCATAGTGAACACCCGGATTCCGGAATTCAATTATCCCACTTCCGAAGGCAATATATATACATCCTACAAGGGTCAGGGGGGAGTACAGCTTGATTCTCTGTTTAAACGGTTAGTTTTTGCATCATCTTTTAAAACGCTGAAGATATTGCTTTCAACTGATATCAAACCAGAGAGTAAAATTATGTACAATCGCAATATAAAAACACGGGTAGCTTCAATTGCTCCTTTCCTGGCCTTTGACAAGGACCCTTATATTGTTGTAACCGACGAAGGGAAATTAGTTTGGATAATTGACGCCTACACGATGTCTACCCGCCTGCCCTATTCCAGGCCGCTTACGAACCGTGTTAATTATATGCGCAACTCTGTCAAGGTAACTGTTGACGCTCATGACGGCAGCGTAAATTTTTATCTCAGCGATCCTGATGACGCCATCATCAAGGTATACGGGGCGATCTTTCCGAACCTTCTGAAACCGATGGAAAAAATGCCCGCTGACCTGAAAAAACATATACGATATCCGAAGGATTTTTTTTCCGTTCAGACAGCCTTATATGCTACATACCACATGACAGACCCCAAAACATTCTACAACAAGGAAGATCTCTGGGAGATTCCCTCGCATGGGAAGACACCTATGGAACCGTATTATTTAATTATGAAACTCCCGGAAGAAAAAAAAGAAGAGTATTTTCTCTTTATGCCCTATACACCCGCAAAAAGGGATAATCTGGCGGCGTGGTTTGCGGCAAGATGCGATGATCCTGACTATGGCAGACTGATTGTCTATACCTTTCCCCGGGACAGGCTTGTCTTTGGCCCCAGACAAGTGGACGCCCGTATTGATCAGGATTCATACATATCCCAGCAGATTACCCTCTGGGGACAAAGCGGTTCACAGGTTATACGGGGGAGTCTGCTCATTATCCCCATTGAAACGTCGCTTATGTACATTCAACCCCTCTACCTCGCCGCTGAAGACAAAGGAGGTCTTCCTGAACTGCGCAGGGTCATTGTGGCCTACGAAAACAACGTGGTAATGGAAGATAATCTCGAATTATGTCTCCAGCGATTGTTCGGCGGCAGAAGAACCGTACCTGTCGGCGAACCAACAGATACCCAGAAAAAAACAACTATAGACGATCTTGCCAAAGAAGCGCTTAAACTCTTCGAAAAGACGAAGGAACTGCAAAGACAGGGTGACTGGGCCGGATACGGTGAGGAACTCAAAAAACTGGAAAACATACTTAAAGAGATGACAAAAGGACGTTAGCTTGACTTAGGCATTAGTGCGATTTCTCAGAAACTTGTCTATTTCCACGGCAGCCACAACCGATAAAGCCACAAGGCCTATCTTACCC
>CAZXVZ010000117.1:0-8832 GCA_964644085.1 uncultured Syntrophus sp.
CGGGATCGGACGCAGTGTGAATAAACATAACCGTCCTCGAAAGAACCCCCGCTTCCTCAAAAGCGTGGCGGAATTTTAAATATTCATCGTATTTTATCCCTATTCCCCCTAAAATAACGACATCAGCGTTCGCGCGCATTCCGATTCGGGACAACAGTTCATTGTAAGGTTCACCGGCAGCCGCAAAAATAGGGAGCTTTTGACTCTCCACGAGCGGATTAAATACATCGATCATGGGTACACGGGTCTCAATAAACCCGGCAGGAATGACACGTCGTGTAGGATTGACGGAAGGGCCTCCGATTTCCATGCGGGGAAGGGCTGTCAACTCAGGACCCATGTCAATGGGTTCTCCTGAACCATTAAAAACCCTTCCAAGGAGAGCATCCCCGAAAGCGACCTGCATAGGGTGGCCGAGAAAACGGACCTGATCGCCCGTGGCAACCCCTCTTGTTCCGTCAAAAACCTGGAGAAAAACTTCATCGGACCGAAGACGGATAACCTGGGCAAGAGAACTTTTTTGTCTGCTTTTCACCACTGCCAGTTCCCCGTACTGGATATCTGTTGCGGGAACCGCTATAATATCTCCCTGAATCAAGGTTATTCTCGAATATTCAATAATCATTGAGAGTCCACTCCTTTGCCGATTAACGATTCTATCTCTCGTCTGTACGTCCAGTATTGTTCTTCCCTGAAAGGTGCATACTTCATTTGGAAGAAAAGATTCTGGACATGAGTCATTCTTGTCTTTGCCTCTTCCTTACTGTCGAAGGAAAAAGAATAGTGGACCATATCCATGAGAAGGAGAAAATCCGATATTTGTCTCTCTTTTGAAGTGGCTCTTTCGACAACGTCAAATGAGTCCTGTTGAAGGCAAACAGCGTCCACGATTTCCGCCTTCAGGTAAACGACAAGATCCTCAACGCTTACACCTTCTTCTCCCACAACAAGCATCATCTGATGAACTTCATGCCCCTTGTCAAGGAGTGTCTGCGCTTCTTCGACCAGAGCAACCCACTCCGGATGACGCTCATTGAGAGATCCTTCCAATTGCCTGAGGTAGAGACTCCAGGAAATGAGAGGATCAATCGCGGGATACCGCCGCTGGTCGGAACGCGACCGGGAAAGGCCAAAGAATGCCCCCACAACCTTCAGTGTGTTTTGCGTGACCGGTTCCTCAAAATTGCCTCCTGCCGGTGACACGCTACCTACAATAGTTAATGATCCTGTCATATCATTATGAAGTTTCACCAGGCCGGCCCGTTCATACACGGCCGCGATACGACTCTCAAGATATGCGGGGAATGCTTCTTCTCCGGGTATCTCTTCCATTCTTGCCGATGATTCCCTCAAAGCCTGTGCCCACCTCGATGTACTGTCAGCGAGCATCAATACTTTCAGGCCAATCTGACGAAAATACTCGCCTATAGTTATGCCCGTGTAAATAGACGCTTCCCGGGCCGCCACAGGCATTGATGAAGTGTTACAGATGATAACAGTCCGATCCATCAGAGATTTGCCTGTTTTCGGATCCTCCAGTCGCGGAAAGTCACGGATTGTTTCCACGACTTCCCCGGCCCTTTCTCCACAGGCAACGATAATGACAATATCCGCCTCGGCATACCGGGAGATAATTTGCTGCAACACCGTTTTACCTGCCCCGAATGGCCCCGGAATACAAGCCGTTCCTCCTTCAGCGAGAGGGAAAAAGATATCAATCAAGCGGCACTGGGTAAGGAGGGGACGGTTGGGTAACAACCTCTCTTCATATGCCCTAATGGGCATCTTGACAGGCCACTTTTGTTCCATTGTTACGGAGAACTCCACTCCCTCTTCATTCTTAAGCACAGCTATGGATTCAGCAACCGTGTACGGCCCCTGGCTTCGGATTTCAACCACCTCCATTACACCTCTTAGCGAAAGTGGCACAGTAACATAGTGTTTAAAAATTCCCTCAGGAACATAACCAAGATAATACCCTGCTTTTACCTTATCTCCAGGTGAAACCAAAGGTGAAAAGTCCCATTTTTTTACCTGGTCAAGTGAATCAACATATTGTCCCCGTTTTAAAAAGAAACCCTGATCATTTACAAGCTTTCCCAGCGGATTTTGTAATCCGTCATAAATCTGACCGAGTATCCCCGGCCCCAGCGTGACAGACAAAAGCTCCCGGGAAAACCTCACCTCATCACCCACTCTGAGCCCCGTTGTGCTCTCGAAGACCTGCAAATCCACGTGATGTCCCCGCACACGGATAACCTCCGCTTTCAGGGGTGTTCCATTCCACATTACATAAGCGACTTCATTCATCATAACATTGTGATCCCGTATCACCTCGGTTGTGACAAGAGGACCGTTTACCGCAACCACTCGACTATCTATCGGATTTGTCAATTATACAGCCTCCGTTTAGATGATTTTTGTCAATTCGTAACTGGCGTTCATTTGTTCCCACCGATTATATATTCGTGCCTTTTCAAGGGCTCCCAAGATGGCGTCACGTGAAAACGGATCCGGACCCTCACAGTGAAAAATTCTTTTGAGGCGTTCCTCGTCAATGAACCGTTCTGTCTTCAAGGGATCATGGATTGACCGTACCTGTGACAAAAAAGCGGAAAAATCATACGCCCCGAATCGAAAGACAATTTGATAGTCTTCAGGCTCTTTCGCCGTGGCTGAAGCCCGTATCCCGGCAAGGGCATTTCTCAGCCCAATCTCCCAAGAAAAATAATCAACGAGAAACCTGCAACCGTATGACTCAGCGAGCGAATAAACATGGTTGTAATAGGATTCCCATATCATGTCTTGTTTATATCCTCGATGGGCTCCCTGTTCTTTGTCTTCGAGGACATCTTTTATGAATGAAGGGAAATTCCTCCGTGTCTCTATATCCTCACGCGACATAATTCCTCCGGGCAGAAAAATGTCCCAGCCACGCAGAATGAATTCTATATTCGCCATATCAGTCCATAGCAAGCAGCATGTCACAAGCGGTTTGTCTTCCGGCTCGATATTGCGGAGGATGAGCTGGCACATCCCGGCAAAAGGCATGAGAAGTTTTTCGCCGAGTGCGGCCGGTACCGGAGGCAGACAACTTGCGAGAAAATAATACCGCGCCATTTTTTACTTCCCCTCGTTCCCCGCAAAAAAACACCTTCTGAATCGTGGTGAACAGAATCCCGCAAGAATCTCCGCGAGTCCTTCCCCGAAATCGAAATATGCCCCGTCATCATCGAAACCCATCTTGAAACCAAACGACACCTTATCGGTGAAGTGAACTGTAAGTCCGGTTGCGGCATGTTGTTGAAACTTGTTAATGAACCATTTTTCTAACTCTTCCTGCTTCTTGTCCGGCAGAAGGAGTTCTATGCTGTTCTCTTTCCCCTGTGTTTTTGCGAATTCACTGATCAGCGTGTCAATAATCGAAGCCAGCAAGTCTTTCTTATCGAATATGGTTCTCATCTCTTCCTCAATAACAGGTTTAACAATGGCCTTTTCAAGACGCTCCTGAACCAGAAGAACAAAATCCCTGGCAGACGCGGACAAGCTTGCCTCCATCTGATTGAGCGTTTCCTCCGCTTTCCGCTTCGCCTCTTCCCGGATGCGTGATGCCTCTTTCTTTGCTTCACTGACAATCATGTCGGCCTCAGAATGAGCCTCTCTCACTATCCTTTCGGCCTCCTCTTTCGCCGGAGAGAGCACCTTCTCCTTTAATTCGTTGGTGATGTCACCCAAAGTCTTTGTCATGGCTGTCTCCCTTATCTCTGTGTGGCTTTGCCTCGTATGTTGACCGGTCACAGAAACGATATCATAACTCTATTTTATCAGGCAGCTTTAAACACATATGGTTCACCCGGTTTATTTACCAATCAATGACAGCATATTCCATTCATATCAGTTTCATCTGAACCATTTCCATGAAATATTTTGAATTTCCGATATCAAGCCCATTATAAAAAAACCGCTGCCTGAAGCATTACCTTCAGGTAGCGGCCCGGCTACCTTATTTTTTTCACCTCCACGGATATCAGATATCCCTGGACCCTTTATTTCAATTATAATTTACCTTTTCACCATGGCTGAGTCAATATTTTTTAAAAATCGAAATAATTTTATGAATCAATAATGTCACATCAATGCTGTTGTGTTCCCGCGCTTATGCTTTTCCCTATTTTGAAAGCTCTGCCCAGGACTCTGCCGAAGCTATAGTAATCTCTGATCGACGGCGCGAATGCCAGAGGCTTCATTTTTTCAACATCCGGAAATCTATTGGCAGTAATCATCTCTTCGTCAATCTTCACATCGACAATCATGCCTATGAACTGGGTGTGGAGACCGATTTCTATTGTCTGGAGGAGAGCGCACTCGAAAACAAGAGGAAATTCTTTTATATACGGCGCGTCGACAAATTCAGCTTTTACCGGTGTGAGTCCTGTGACGGCAAATTTATCAACATCTCTGCCCGAAACGATGCCAAAGTAATCCGCTTCCTTAATATAGGGTTCAATGGCGATATGCACGGTAAAAGCCTTTTTTCCAATAATGTTTTCGTAAGTATAGGTTGCTTTTCTTAGGGAGATATTGACACAGGGAGGCTCCGAACAGCATATTCCTCCCCAGGCAACAGTCATAGCATTAGGTTTTCCTGCGGCATCGTAAGTTCCCACAATCAGCACAGGAGTGGGCATAAGCAGCGTTTTCGCGCCCATCGATTTCTTCATGTTTTCCTCCTCATCGTATAGCTCCTGTGTAGTAATATACCCGTCATGTATGAAATGCAACAAAAATATGCGGCAATAAATGGCGCACTCTTGCCTTGTCATTTTCCCAAGATAAAAAGAATGCATTATTCCGTTGCAACATTTCAAGAAATCAATCCATTGACAGTTCCCGAATACTTTTATACAATTGAACACATTTCGATGGTAGACGGCATATCTCTCAGAAAAATAAGTATTCACGATACAAAATTCCGTATATCATATCCCCCTGTTGACCAGAGAACATTTTCGTCAATAGTGAAACTCGGTATTATTCAACCCGTTGTGCTCCTCGAAGGCATGCCTTTCACGATTGTGGCAGGATTCAGAAGAATTGGCGCGGCGAAAAAACTCGGCCTGAAAGAGGTTCCGGCAGCGATAGTAAAACTCAGTGAAAAGGAGGCACTGCTTTTTAGCATCCACGATAATCTGCACCGCGGATTGAACATTATTGAAAAAGTGCAGGCCATCGAAAAGATGATTTCTCTCGATTTCTCTGAATCGGAGATATTTGAAATTATGGAACTCCTGTCGCTGAGTCCTCATAAAAAGGTCATTGCTCAATTCCTTTCACTCGCAAGGACTGAGGAACCATTTAAACGCTTTATTATCGAACACAATCTCTCAATGAAAAACATCGAATATATGCTGTGGTTTGAAAAAGCGGAAAGAAAAAAGATTATGACCGCTCTCGCCTCGGCACGCTTCACCGAAAGTCATCTCCGGGAAATCCTTGTAATGCTCCACCTCGCGAAGATTAAAAAGGGCAGACTGTCAGGCGGGATATTAAAAAACGCCGGGAACAGTCAGGAATTAAAGGCCGGACTGAAAAAGGTTGTCCATCCCGGACTTTCATCGCTTGAAAAGAAACTTTACAAAATCAGAAAAGCTATGGCGCTTCCGCCCTCGCTTGACATAAAAGTAGACCCTTTTTTTGAAAAGGAGTATATTGATATAACAATACGGGTGAAGAGTGAGAAAGAAACAAGGGATTTGCTGAGAAAGCTTGAAGAAGTTTTACAAAAAGAACATATAGGGAATATTCTTGAGCTTACCAAAGGTAGAGTTCGTTGAGACACAGGGCAGCCTTGTGAGAGATTGTCCGGGCACAAAACATCACATTTGCTGCGGATACAAGACAATCGACCTTATCGAAGGATGCGCCCTCTCCTGCTCCTACTGCATCATGAAAGCTTATCTCAACTATCCGTGTATTAAGGTGTCAAGAGGCGTTTCACACATTCTCGCGCAAACCGACGAATGGATTAACAATGAAACACGTCACATTCTCAGGTTCGGTACAGGAGAACTCTCGGACAGTCTCGCCCTCGACAGAAGGCTTGATCTGAACAAATATCTTGTAGAATATTTCGGACAAAAGAAGAAAGCTATTTTAGAACTAAAATCGAAATGGGCCTTTATCGATAACATCGTGCCTTTTCTTAATCCCTACACGGTTATTTCCTTTTCTGTTTCTCCACAAAAACTGATCGACAGCGAAGAAAAAAGGACAAGCCCCCTTTATAAACGTTTAAAGACAGCAAAAAAAGCCCAGGACCTCGGGTGTTTTGTCGGTCTCCATTTTGACCCCATTGTTATCTACGATGGCTTTGAAAAAGATTACAAGTATCTCGTCGATGACATCGGCAGGATACTCGATCCGGAAAGAATTATCTGGATAAGTCTCGGACTTCTCAGGTTCCCTCCGAAACTCTACGATCACTTTATCGAGAACAAAGAAAAAAATCTTCTTTCGGGCGAATTCATACGCGGTGAAGACGGCAAATATCGCTATATCAAGAACGAACGGATGAGAATTTACCGGATGCTTTACAGGCAGCTCAAATCTATTAACCGGAACCTTTTCGTTTACCTCTGCATGGAACGCTCTGATGTCTGGCGCGAGCTTACCGGTATGGAAATGGACGACAACGAAGACCTCATAAGACTGTTTGATCAAAGAGTTAAATCTTTATTCGGAGGCAACATATGAGATTTCACGAGAAGGTTGTATTTATTACGGGAGGCGCGAAGGGTCTCGGCCGCGCAATGGCAAAGGCATTCCTGGCCGAAGGCGCTTTTTTAGCCGTAAATGGAAGAAACCCCGAAACCGTGACAAAGTTTAAAGAAGAATTTGCCGGCCAGCCAATTCTTGCATTTAATAACGACATTACAGACTCCGGCGAAATGGAGAATAGTGTTAACCGTATTATTGAAAAATGGGGAAAAATCGATATTCTCATCAATAACGCTGGTATTGTCAATCCGCTTGTGCCTTCCGAAAAAATAAAAAAAGATGATTTCGACAAAGTTATCGATATAAACCTGAAAGGAACATTTTACATAACACAGGCCGCGGGTAGAAGGATGATCGAACAAAAATCGGGCCGGATCATCAATATCGCTTCGCAGGTAGGTCTCTTTGGAGAAAAAGGATTTCTTCCCTATGCCATCAGCAAATCAGCCCTTTTCGTCATGACCCACGAACTTGCCTTTGAATGGTCTCAGTATGGTGTTACAATTTGCACCCTCGCTCCCGGTTTTATCAGAGGCGGCATGAATGAAGGTCTCATGAGAAAAGAGGTTTTTGTGAATTTCCTCTCTGGCAAGACGCCTATCGGGAGGATGGGCACCATTGACGAAGTTGTTGCAACAGTACTTTTTCTCGCGTCCGACAAAGCGCATTACATTAACGGCACGACAATCACTATGGACGGGGGCATGACAGGTTACACACATGAGGGTCTCTTAGATTTTATCAGTAAGGGAAAATCCTAATGAGTATCGTCCCCTTTCTCGAATTCACTGTCAATTCACGGTACATAACGAGGTGGGTGTTTGCCGGCCTTGTTCTTTATGTTCCCGTTCTCAATTTTCTGTCTCTTGGCTTTCTCTCCAGGACATCCCGGCTGGTTAACATAGGCGGCATAGGGCTCCCCACCTGGCAGGAGAAATATGAAACAGCCGTTGAAGGGGCAAAACTCCTTTTTGTCTTTATCCTCTATAACGCAATACCTTTTTTTCTTTTTTCGAGCGGATTTTTTCTCACTACGTTGAACAACGTGACGGCCTTTTTTGGGCATATTGTCATCTATGCCTCTTACGTTGCCTTTCTCGCCTGTTCTTTTTTCATCCCCTTTGCCTTCATAGCATTCGCAGAGCAGGCGGATTTTCGAAGATCTCTCGAATACGAAAAAATTTTCAAAGGTGTCAAAGAAGTTCTTTTCGAATATATCGCTGGTTACGTTGTAGCGCTTTGCGGGCTTTATGTCTGCACATGGATCATGCGTATACCTTACCTCATTGGTTTTGTCATCGCGTCGATTTTATCTTATTACATCCTCCTAGTCGCAGCTTACTATTTCACCGAACTGTATAAAAAGACAAGCCTTGCTTCGGTAAGTATGGACGCAGAGACTCTGTCCAGGACAGGGAATCTCGACGGAGAGCTTTAATTCTCTATTTCTTAATTTCCTTACTTTTTTATGCCACTGTCAAGTACCGATTGTTTTCAAAACGTCTGGCTTATTGTTTTTGCTATGAACTATCAGCTATCAGCTTCTCTTTTTTTCCAGGTGCTCTACTCCGAACTCCAAACTATCTCTCAAATCCCTCGTCCCACGTCCTGGCGGAGCGGACGTCCTTCGGTATTTACTATTCACTATTCACTAACGACTATTCACTGCCATTGACAGATTGACTTGTCACCCCGGACTATGCTAAAAAAATAGCCTCACGGTGGGTGTAGCTCAACGGTTAGAGCATCAGGCTGTGGTCCTGGGGGCTGAGGGTTCGAGACCCTTCACCCACCCCAACTAACTACTTGAAATCATTAGGAATGACCCTCATTTACCCCTGTGCTTTTTCTGTGCTTTTTTTCCGAAAAGTGGCCACTTTTACCCGGGAGTTTACAACGCTTCTTAACGTAGATATTCGGCCATGCAAATATCTTTCAGTAGTCCGAATATCAGAGTGACCCATCAGTGTTTTGACGGTCGATATATCAGTGTGTTCTATTAATTGGAGATCGGAAGAGCGTCGTGTAGGGAAAGAGTGTAGGATAGGGTGGTGG
>CAZXVZ010000118.1:0-8821 GCA_964644085.1 uncultured Syntrophus sp.
CGTATCTGAGGTGGGGACGGGAAACGCTGGGGTGGGCGATTTATGTGTTCAAGAAGGGGGGTATGCCACATTTCCAGTGGGCTAACACGCCTTATTGAGCATGCCCATGATGAGCCGGATGAGAAAAGAGACATCACCGCCTCCGAACAATCCGCCGTTCACAAAAGACACAAGCATAAGATGCAAACACCAAGATGAAAAAGTCCTTTGATTTAGGCAGCATGTTAGTGTACATTAATGCAATATTTTCACGGAGGAGCGCATGAAAAGGATCTTTAGCGGCATCCAGCCCACTGGTGAAATTCATCTGGGAAACTACGTGGGCGCAATACGCAACTGGGTGCACCTGATGGATGAATACGACTGCGTGTTTTGCGTCGTCGACTACCACGCTATCACTGTAGAATATCCTGTGGAAGAATTTAAAGACAGAATACTTGAAACTGCTTTAATACTCCTTGCATGCGGCCTTTCTCCTGAGAAATGCAGGCTCTTCGTTCAATCACATGTGCAGGAACACACGGAACTTGCCTGGATATTCAACTGCGTGACCCCCATCGGAGAAGTGGAACGTATGACCCAGTTCAAGGACAAGTCAAAACAACATCGTGCCAACATCAACATGGGGCTCATGGATTACCCCGTACTCCAGGCCGCTGATATACTCCTCTACAAAGCCGGTTATGTACCGGTCGGTGAAGACCAGGTGCAGCACATTGAACTATCCCGTGAGATTGCCCGGAAATTCAACAGCCGTTTCGCAGAGATATTCCCTGAACCGCAACCTTTGTTGTCCATGGCGCCGAAAATCCTCGGTGTCGACGGCGAATCAAAGATGTCGAAGACACTCAATAACTATATCGGTATCATGGAAGACGAGAAGACCGTCTGGGAGAAGTTGCGGACCGCGGTGACGGACGTGAACCGTGTGCGCCGCAAGGACCCGGGGAACCCGGAAATCTGCAATATCTATACAATCCACAGGGCATTTTCTGGGAACGATATGCTCCTCACCATCGATAAGGGGTGCAGATCAGCGGATATCGGTTGTATTGACTGTAAAAAAATGCTTTTTGAAAATGTCCGTAAAGAACTGAGCCCCATCCGTGAGAAAGCTCTTGAACTTAAAAACAACCCAGATTATGTCATGGATGTGTTGAGAAATGGTGCGGGTAAATGCCGTAAAATAGCGGAAGAAACGATGGAAGAAGTGAGGGGCGCCTTAGGAATTCTGAAGATCTAATTACCCGGCAACAAACCATGAACTGGATTTTAACATGAAAACAAAATACCTGTTGCTCCGTGACCTCCTTATCTTTTTTATCCTTTTGTTCCTTGTCATCCTTGTCTGGAAAAATAATATTGCTGTAACAGCAATTATCTTGGGTTTTTATGGTCTGCGATATTTTCTGTGGCCGAACCGGGAGGACCATATTATTTTTATCGCCGGAGCTCTTCTTGGCTCCACGGCAGAGATTGTTGCCACGCGAGTTGGTGTGTGGAGATATACACTCGCTACCTTTTTCAATATACCTGTCTGGTTGCCCTTTGCCTGGGGATTTGTCTCTGTCCTGATTGTCAGAATCGCGCAGTGCGTTAAGCGATAAGGAATTTATTCAAACATTTCAGCGAATTTTTCTTTAAATCCTTTACGGGCCTTAGGGGTTGTTTCGTTAAATTCCTTTGCAAGCGCTTCCATAATGGATTTCTGTCTTGCACTGAGGGTTTTTGGAACTACGATATTAAGATAGACGAGTTGATCTCCCCGGCCATAACCGTTTGATTTTGTCACACCAAACCCCTTTAGCCTGAAGACCTTGCCCGGTTGTGTCCCTGAAGGGATTTTTATTTTTGTCTCGCCTTCCAGGGTAGGGACGGTTATTTCTCCTCCAAGGCAGAGCGTAGGGAAACCTACATCTACCTGTAAAGCTATGTCATCACCGGCACGCTCAAAAAGGGTGTGCTCTTTTACCTGTAAGACTATATAAAGATCACCGGGAACTGTATCGCCTGCCTGTTGCATGCCCTCGCCGCGCAGCTTGAGCCTGGTTCCCGTATCGACACCGGGAGGAATTTTAATCTTCAGTTTTTTCTTTGTCTTGACACTGCCCCTGCCTTTACAAGTCTTGCAGGGATTCTTGATAATCTGCCCTTCCCCGCCGCAGAATTCGCAGGTCCTGTTAATGGTGAAAAAACCGTGACTCTGCCGCACCTGACCCCTTCCACCGCAATTGGTGCACGTTTCCGGATGATGGCCTGGTTCTACACGGCTGCCATTACAGGCTGAACATCGCACCTCATTTGGGATATCGATTTCTTTCTCACCGCCGAATACTGCCTCTTCAAACTCTATGGTAAGGTTATACCGGAGATCATCGCCTTTTCTGCTCCGATGCTGTTTTTGTGTGCCAAAAAAATCACTGAAGAGATCGTTAAAAACCGAATCAAAATTGCCATGAAAACCAAAATCGAAGACGGAACCCATGTCGTCAACTGATCCGAACCGGTCATATCGCTGTCGTTTTTGGGGATCGCAGAGAACGGCGTAAGCCTGACTGATCTTTTTAAAATGTTCTTCGGCTTCCTTGTTACCGGGGTTTCTGTCGGGATGGTGCTGCAGGGCGAGTTTCCGGTATGCCTTCTTGATCTCCTCGTCAGTGGAGTTCCTTGAAACTCCGAGGAGTTCGTAATAATCAACGTTTTCTCTTCTCATTGGTGCGCCTTAGTTTACTGGATTTCAGGTTTTTTGGAAAGAATCACCCGTGAGGGCCTGATTAACCTCTCATTCAGGAGATAACCCTTCTGGAACTCGGAGATGACGGTGTTGGGCTCCATATCATCTCTCTCTTCCTGATAAAACGCCTCGTGTATATTTGGATCGAACTGTTTTCCTATGGCGTCAATCCTTGTCACTCCGGCTTTCTCAAGTACTTTTATGAATTCATTAAGAGTTAGTTTCACCCCTTCGAGGATGCTTTTGTAATCATCGGTGGTTGAAGCGTGATTGATGGCCATCTCGAGGTTGTCAGCCACGGGAAGGAATTCCTTAATGAGCGCTTCATTACCGTATTTCAATGTCTCAATTTTTTCTTTTGCTTTCAATTTTTTAAAATTTTCGAAGTCGGCCTGCAGGTAGAGCATCTTCTCCTGGAGAGCCTTTATCTCTTCTTCCTTTTCTCCAAGGAGCTTTTTTAGTTCTTCCGCGCCATCTTCTTTCTTTTTTTTCTTTTTATGGTCATCACGTTTTTGCTCTTCATGGACATCTTCTTTTTCTGCTTTTTCCAGTTCTTTCTGATCTTTTTCCTTTTCTTCCATGGTGCCTTTTTCCCTCACATTATTCTAAGAATATCTGTCATTGTCCTTGCGGTATATTCCACGAGCGGTATAATTTTCGAATAATTCATTCTAACCGGTCCAATGACTCCGAGAACCCCCCGGCTTTTTTCGCTAATCCGGTACGTTGACAGTATGATGCTCATATTTCGCATTTCTCTCACTTCGCTTTCGTTTCCTATGATGACATTTACCCCCTCCTGCCTCATAAACCGGTCAAAGAGTTTTAGAAGTCTTTCCTTATTTTCTAATGTCTTAAAGAGTTCCTTAAGTTTTTCAATGTCGGAAAACTCGGGAACGCCGATCATCTTTGATGTTCCCTCGATGTATACTTCTCTCTTTTCTTCATCACCGATGATAGTATCAATGGTATCTTTTATCTTTTCATGGAGCATTACGAATGCTTCCCTGTCTTTTTTCAAGTCCTGCAATAAGGCATTTTTCAGCGCGTAAAAAGGGGTGCCGCTGAACTTATTGTTCATATATTCTTTCATGTCCATGAGTAGACGCAAGCTCAAATCTTCATCCGTCTCAACGAGCCTCTTGTGGACTGTCCCGGATGACGTCACAAAGACCATCAGAATTGTCCGGCGTGAGAGTTTTACAAATTCGACCTCCTGAAAGAGCATCATGTCTACTTTTGGTTCTACGACAATGCTTGTGCAGCTGGAAATAGCCGCAAGTATTTTTGACGCGTCTCCCATAATATCTTCGACATGTATATATCGAGGCTTTACCAGAGACTCCAGAGCCCTGAGTTCTTTCCTGCCTGGCGCACCGTAGGGCGGTAAGTTGTTAACATAGTAACGGAACGCTTTTGAAGTTGGAATCCTGCCTGCAACAGAATGGGGTTTGTAGAGAAAACCGAGATCTTCAAGGTCCGCCATGGTATTCCGTATCGTGGCGGAACTTAGTTTATTGTGCATTGTTTTAGAGATAATGCCCGAGCCGATAGGCTCAGCAGAGAGAATATAATATTCCATTACCAGTTCAAGAACAGTTTTTTCCCTTTCATTAAGAAATTCCATAATACCTTAAAATCCTATTAGTATAAGTTAATTATCCGCGGCATTTTTGTCAAGAAAACATGTGTTTTCAGAGAGGGTTTTCTCCGGCTGGAACACTTTTTCTGTTGTAGCTACTTGACATTCGCTGCCTCATGGGTAATGATTTCGATTATGGATAAAATGTTTTTTTCGCCTGTTGTTGTGCCGATGAGAAAACCCCGAACGCAGGCATGGTGGTTTATCTTTCAGGGGCAGAAAATGCTTGTTTTTAAAGAGAAATCCGCTTTAAGGATACCGTTGTCGGTTACGCTAAAGGATATAGGCCTGCACCCTTCCTACGAACGTCCCCTGGGAAGATTGAAAGGAATCCGTTGTGTTGCCGCTTATGTCCCAAAAGAAATTGATGTGCCTTCTGATATGGAATTTCGTGCCCTTAGGGGTCTTTTTGGCGAGTTAAATGAAGAATTGTATGGTATGGCGGTGAGGGCGCTTTCGATTATAAACTGGGATAATACCCACCAATTTTGCAGTCGTTGTGGATCAAAAGTCCAAAGACGAAATGATATTCTTGCGCAACAATGTCTTAACTGCAAATTTACCATGTTTCCCCGCATTTCACCCGCCGTAATCGTGCTTGTTGAGCGTGGAAGAAAGGTTCTCCTCGCGCGCGCGAGCAGATTCAGAGAAGAATTGTACAGTGTCATAGCCGGTTTTGTTGAGCCGGGAGAAACCCTTGAAGAAGCAGTGACACGGGAAATCAAAGAAGAAACTGGAATAGAAGTGAAAGACATCCGTTATTTCGGAAGCCAACCCTGGCCTTTTCCCGATTCCCTTATGATTGGATTTACCGCTAGGTACGCAGGGGGAAAGATTGCCATTGATGGTGATGAAATCGTCGAAGCCAAATGGTTTTCAGTGGACCGGCTTCCTAATATTCCAGGGAAAATAAGCATTGCAAGGTCACTCATAGACTGGTTTGTGGCGAAACACAGAAAAACAGTCAACAACCGCTAGTGAATCCTGTAAAGATAGTAAATAGTGATGAGTGAATAGCAGGAAAGGCTGTGAATAGTCGTCAGTGAGTATTACATTGGCAAAGAAACAAACTAATTTCCGTTCAGCTGGGACGAGGAACGAAAAAATAAAGAGCTGGTGGTTGACTGCATGACAATGCAGCCAACAGCACAAAGATTGTAAAGGGCATGAGGGAATGAAAGCCGTTATATTTGATGGCTCTCTAAAGTTTATCGATGATTATCCTGTTCCCGAACAGGTCGGACAGGAGGCCCTCATACGGATAAGCATGGCGGGTATATGCAACACTGATGTGGAGATAATGAAAGGTTATCTTGGATTTCAAGGTATTATGGGCCATGAATTTGTGGGTGTTGTGACCCGCGCCCCCGAATACGCGGCAGACCTGACCAATAAAAGAATTGTCGGTGAAATTAATTGCGTATGTGGTGAATGTGAATACTGTACAACGGGTTTGAAGGAGCACTGTCCATCGAGGAAAACCCTCGGCATTCGGGGCAAGGATGGTGTCTTCGCGGAATATATAACACTCCCTGTTTCAAATTTATATCTTATGCCTGATACTGTATCTGATGAAGAAGCCGTATTTGTCGAGCCGCTTGCCGCTGCTTTTGAAATAGAAGAGCAGGTCCAAATCAAGCCAACACACGATATTCTTATTCTTGGCGATGGAAAACTGGGCATTCTCTGCGCGCTTACGCTTAATCTCTCCGGGGCTCATGTAACTCTGGCTGGTAGGCATGGGGAAAAACTGCGTATCGCGAAAAACAAAGGGATTAGAACTGTGAACATAAATGATAAAAAAGAAAAGATTGACAAGAAATACGACATCGTTGTTGAAGCAACGGGTTCGACGGAAGGCTTCAGGATGGCTGTTGAACGTGTCAAGCCAAGAGGGATTGTAATCCTGAAAAGCACCGTAGTTTCCTCACAAGAAATAAACCTCACGCCCGTTGTGATAGATGAAATTACACTTATCGGTTCTCGTTGTGGTCCATTTAAAAAAGCAATTAATGCTCTTTCAGAGAAAAAGATCGATGTAAAACCTCTCATTTCCGGCATATTTTTTTTCAAAGACGCATGGAAGGCCTTTGAAGAAGCGAAAAAGAAAGAAAACCTGAAAATAATTGTTGATTTTCGGGCCAAATGATTCCCTGCAGCTTGCTGCTGAGCGACCACACTCCCTCTCACCTTCGGGGAAGAGGTAAGGGCAAGGAGGGATAAGAACTTCACACCACAACGCAAAGTGGCTGGCAGCAGAGATGTTTACGATTTTGTACAGCGAGGTGAATATGAAAAAAATAAACATTGGTATCAGCGCCTGTCTTACCGGAAAAAAGGTTCGTTATGACGGATCACATAAGCAGGATCATTATGTTACGGACACATTGGGACAGTATTTTGATTTTACTCCGGTATGTCCCGAGGTCGAATACGGTCTTCCGGTGCCGAGAGAACCGATGCGGCTTGTCGGAAATGCTATAAGCCCGCGCCTTTTGACTATTCGCACCGGTATTGACCATACTGAGGGAATGAAAAAGTGGGCTGAAGAAAAAACAAAAGAGCTTAATGAAAAGGAGTTGTGCGGATTTATTTTTAAAAGCCGTTCGCCCTCTTCGGGCATGAAGGGAGTAAAGGTGTACGATGACAAAGGCGTACCCCACACAAACGGAGTTGGCATCTTTGCGGCCGTCTTTATGCAGAGGTTTCCGCTTGTTCCTGTTGTCGATGAAGGGAGGCTTAACGATCCTGTACTCCGGGATGCATTTATCGAAAAAGTCTTTGTCTTTTACCGGTGGAATGAATTTTTAAAAAAGGGTGGCAATATAAAAGATTTGCAGGAATTCCACGCGCGTAATAAGTTGCTCCTGCTTGCCCATAGTCCGAAACACGTTACGATTCTTGGCAGATATGTAGCGGCTCACAAAAATTATCAAAAACAACTAAATGATATCTACATAGAAACTTTGATGGAGGGCCTGAATCTTATTGCCACAAAGAAAAAACATACAAATGTCCTTTCTCATATCATGGGATACTTTAAAAAACAACTTACGACTGACGAGAAACAGGAGTTGCTTGAAATCATAGAGAACTATCACAAAGGGTTTATCCCGCTTATTGTACCAGTGACAATTCTCAATCATTATGTGAGAAAATATAATGAGCCATATCTGAGAAAACAGGTCTATCTGAACCCCAGTCCTCTTGAACTGATGCTCCGAAATCATGTTTAAGGCAAGGTGAATATGAATATAGAGGTAATCTGGGTATATGGGGTAGGCGGTGTCGGTGGGTACATAGGAGGAAAAATTGCCCGTTTTCTCCGGAAAGAACGACGAAAACCTACGAGACTTTTTTTTATTGCCAGGGGAGAACACCTGAAACAGATTCAAAAAAAAGGACTGATCCTCAATACAGATATAGAGCAGGGTCTCGTCTGTGTGCCCACCCTTGCTACTGATAATATCGAAGAGTTGCCGTCACCGGATTTGTGTTTTGTCTGTGTAAAAAGTTATGACCTGGATGCTGTGTGCAACACGCTCATCGGACATATTAAACTGGAAACAGTCATCATCCCTCTGCTAAACGGTGTTGACATCTATGAAAGAGTCAGAAGAATCCTCGACAAAGGGGTTGTTATGCCTGCCTGTATATATGTGGGTACGCACATTGAGAAACCGGGAACAGTTACCCAGAAAGGTGGCGAGGGAAAGATTCTCATGGGGAAAGACCGCCGATATCCAGATTTCTATCCTGAAGCAATATTGCGATTCTTCAGGGAAACAGGGATTTCCTTTAAATGGTTCGAAGACGCCCTGCCCGCCATATGGGAGAAATATCTCTTCATTGCAGGTTTTGGTCTTGTGAGCGCCATGACAGGCAATACCCTCGGTCAGATTGTTGAAGATACTGAAAGCAAACGTCTTGTGGACGGGATCATGAAAGAGATTTTTCTTATTTCAAAGCAAAAACACGTTGAACTCGCTGAGGATATCGTAGCCGTTTCTGTCGCGAAGGCTTCTCATTTTCCATTTGAGACAAAGACATCCTACCAGAGAGACGTGGAAAACAAAGCAAAGCGAAACGAAGGAGATTTATTGGGTGAAACAATTATACGGATGGGTAAAGAAACGGGCATCCCAACACCCGTAACAGAATCCGTCTGCAAGGAAATATTATTAAAGACGGCAGGGGATTAATTCACTGTAAATTTTTTACCATTGAGTACATGTTCTTAATTCTCTGCTGCCTGTGGTACTTTATCCGGCTTACACTTTTCCTCCCTTTCCTGTATCTTTGGAGGAGATCCATTATTTGATTTGACTTTCACTGTATCCGATTATACATTACGAAAAGATGAGTATCGCGAAACATATAAAAAGCAAATTCCTTACAGGCCTTTTCATTCTTATCCCCCTCATCGTCACCATATATATTATTTA
>CAZXVZ010000119.1:0-8669 GCA_964644085.1 uncultured Syntrophus sp.
TTGCAGTAGCCTTTCAAACTTTATACAATACTAAAGTGCAAGATATTAAGAAACTATAGCAGCTCTGTTGTCAGAAAGAATTGATAAATGTATACCCCGATAATAGAAACAAAGAGACTAATCTTACGAAAACTCAAAAAAATAGATGAGCCGCAGCTCATAGAAATGCTCGGTGACCCATTGGTAATGCGATGGCTTTTTGGAAAAGGGCCGATGACACAGGATGAAGCAAGAAGTTTTATTGACGAGAATTTTATTTTCGGGAAGCAAATTCATGGTCTGGGTGTCTTATGCGTAAGGGACACGGGATATTTTGTTGGTTTTGCCGGGCTTTTGCCCTGTCGTTATCTTTATGAAGATGATTTTGAGATTGGTTTTGCTTTGGAGAAAGGATCATGGGGAAAGGGTTACGCCACAGAGATTGGCATGGCACAGATTGAGTATGGTTTTAGGAATTTCAACGTGCGAAGACTTCTGGGACTAGTCGATCCGCAAAACACTGCTTCGTGGCGTGCCCTCGAAAAAATAGGCATGAGACTAATCAAGACAATCCATACCGATGAGCGCGGTCCCCGGCGTATTTATATGATCAAAAGAAGCACCTGAAAACATTTTTTATTGTTCCTATATGTCAAAATTATTGGTAAATATTGCCTGTTTTATGGTATAGAAATGCGGGTTTAATACATGTATTTTCAAGATCTAATCTTCGCATTGCAAAAATTCTGGGCTGAAAAAGGTTGTATTGTTCAGCAGCCCTATGATATGGAGGTCGGCGCCGGCACATTTCATCCGGCAACATTTCTGCGATGTCTGGGACCTGAACCGTGGAATGCCGCCTATGTACAGCCTTCACGAAGGCCGGCTGACGGACGGTATGGGGAAAATCCGAACCGGCTTCAGCATTACTACCAATTCCAGGTTGTCATGAAACCTTCCCCGAAAGATATTCAGAACATCTACATTGACAGTTTGAAAAGCTTTGGTATTGATACGTCCTATCATGACATACGGTTTGTCGAAGACGATTGGGAGTCACCAACACTGGGCGCCTGGGGCCTGGGCTGGGAAGTCTGGCTTGATGGCATGGAGATAACCCAGTTCACCTATTTCCAGCAGGCCGGCGGCATTAATCTCTCTCCTGTTACCGTGGAAATTACTTATGGTATTGAACGGATCGCCATGTATCTGCAGGATGTTGACAACGTGTATCACATCAAATGGAATAAGAACGTGCTCTATGGCGATGTATTTCTTGACCCGGAACGGGAGTTCTCCATATATAATTTTGAAGAGTCAGACGCCGCGATGCTTCGCGGCCTTTTTGATACGTACGAAAAGGAAGGGAAAAAACTGGTAGAGAGAAGGGGACTTATATATCCCTCCTATGATTATTGTTTGAAATGTTCCCATGTCTTTAACCTCCTGGACGCGCGGGGAGCCATCAGCGTCACAGAGCGCGCGAATTACATTGCAAGGGTACGCAATCTTGCCAAGATGTGCGCTGAACTCTACGTTCAAAAAAGAGAAGAACGTGGCTTTCCTCTATTAAAAAAATAGAACGAGGCGGCATGAGCGACTTTTTGTTGGAAATTGGAACAGAAGAAATCCCGGCACGGTTTCTTGAACCCGCGAAAGAAGGTCTGAAGAAACTCCTCGAAGAAGGCTTTACACAATCCCGTATCGCTTTTGGCGCCATTAATACACAGGCAACGCCCAGGCGTATGATGGCGCTTGTCGGTGAAGTGGCTGAAAAACAGAAAGAGACGACGATTGTAAAATTCGGACCGCCTCTCAATAGAGCTTATGATGAATCAGGTGCCCCGACAAAGGCCGCCATGGGTTTTGCAAAGTCCCAGGGGGTTGGGCCTGAAGCATTGAAAAAGGGTATCAAAGAGGGTGTAGAATTTGTGACTGTCGAAAAATTTGAAAAAGGCGAAGAGACAAAAAATGTCCTTGCCGTGATGCTTCCCGATATTATCGCCAAAATACCTTTTCAGAAAAAGATGCGCTGGGGCGCAGAAACGTTTGAATACGCGAGACCGGTTCAATGGATACTGTGCCTTTTCGGCGATACGCCTGTTGAATTTCGTGTGGCCGATGTAAAAAGCGGCAACGCTACCTGGTGTCATCGATTCTTATCAGATGGCAGGATAAACATCAGAAGCCCGAAAGAATATGTTGATGCACTCAAGGCCAATTATATTATCATCAATGAAGCTGATAGGCTTGAGACAGTCCGCGCCGGTATCAGACGCATAGAAGAGGAAACAAAAGGCTATGCTGTCAGGGATGAAGAACTCATTAAAGAGATCATATACATCACGGAGTACCCTTATCCGCTCCGTGGCGCCTTTGACGTTGCGTTCCTGGACATCCCCAAAGAAGTTCTCGTCAATGTCATGAAAAGCCATCAGCGGTATATTCCCGTTGAAAAAGAAAACGGGCAGATCATGCCCTATTTCATATTTTTTGCGAACACAATTCCTAAAGAAGACATAAATGTTGTCCGGGGAAATGAAAAGGTCCTCAGGGCAAGACTCGCCGACGCTCAATTCTTCTTCGAAGAAGATAAGAAAAAAAAACTCATTGATCGTTGTGAAAGACTTTCCTCAATTGTGTTTCACGTCAAAATCGGCACTTTGAAAGAAAAGACGGAGCGCGTGGATTCCTTGGCCGCATATCTCTCATCAGTCATCGCGCCTCGTATCTCCGCCACGGTGGCAAAGGCGGCACAACTCATGAAAGCCGATCTCCTCACCCATATGGTTGGTGAATTTCCGGAGCTTCAGGGCACCATGGGGAGGATCTACGCGACTATTGAAGGGGAGGATAATGAGGTGGCGCAAGCGATTGAAGAGCACTACCTGCCCGCCGGCGGCAACGGCAATCTTCCAGCGACATTGCCCGGTGCTATTCTGAGCATTGCCGACAAGATCGATTCTATTGTCTCGTTTTTCTCGATGGATATAATTCCAACAGGAAATCTTGATCCGTACGCGCTGCGAAGACAATCTCTCGGCATCATAAAAATTACACTTGATAAGAAATTCCATATATCTCTCGATGAGTTGATAGGTATTGCATATGAAAATGGTAATCACATAAAAGGCAGGCTTTCGCTTGAAGAGACAAAAGCAAAAATACTCGAATTTATCACCACACGGTTTAAGTTTTCCATGCTCGATGAGGGTCATAATCAGGACTACGTAGAGAGCGTTCTTCCCTTTGTAGCCCATGACATATATGACGGATATGAGAGGCTTGCCGCTCTGGAAACACAAAAACCCGTTGAGGACTTCGAAAGGTTAATGGTGGGTTTCCGGCGGGTGTTTAATATCACGAAGCAGCTTGCCTCTGATATGGATGTAAATGCTGATATCTTTATTTTTGATGAAGAAAAGTCGCTCTACAGGCTTTATGAATCACAGAAAGAGGCGTTTTTCTCTCTCATGTCGCAGCGGAAATACGCTGACTCACTCGCCATACTGGTCGGCTTCAAAGAGACCATCGATAATTATTTTGATAAGGTTTTTGTAATGGATGAAGATAGAACAATCAGGAACAACAGGCTGGGTGCTTTGAAAAAAATAAAAGATATGTTCTTAACGTTCGCGGATTTTTCCAAAATCAGAATTGAATAAGGAGGTACAAAAATATGGCAAAAACAAAATATGTTTACTTCTTCGGCGGAAAAAAGGCTGAAGGCAGTATCAAGCTAAAGAATTTGCTCGGCGGTAAAGGCGCGGGCCTCGCCGATATGGTAAATCTCGGTATCCCTGTTCCTCCCGGTTTCACCATAACCACGGAGGTATGCACGCTCTTCTATCAGAAGGGCATGAAACTTCCTCCGGGCCTCAAGGAAGAGGTCCTTGTGAATCTTAAAAAGGTTGAGAAAGTAATGGGATCCGTGTTCGGCAATCCCGATAATCCCCTTCTTTTTTCCGTACGTTCCGGCGCCAGGGTCAGTATGCCGGGTATGATGGATACAGTCCTCAATCTCGGTCTCAATGACAAGACTGTAGCCGGCCTCGCGAAACTGACAAAGAATGAGCGGTTCGCTTATGATTGCTATCGTCGTTTTGTTCAGATGTACGGCGATGTTGTTCTTGGTCTTAAACCTCAGAGCAAGGAAGAGCATGATCCTTTTGAAGTGATTATTGACGCGAAAAAGAGAGAACGGGGAATTACCTCCGATACGGATCTTTCTGTTGATGATTTGAAAGGCCTTGTGGCGAGCTTCAAAAAAGCCATAAAAGACACATTGAAAACGGATTTTCCAGAAAACCCCTTTGACCAGTTGTGGGGTGCCATCGGTGCCGTTTTTAAATCATGGAATACTGACCGGGCTATCGCGTACAGGGAATTGAATAATATCCCCGGCAATTGGGGTACCGCGGTGAATGTCCAGTGTATGGTCTTCGGAAATATGGGTGAGGATTGCGGGACAGGTGTGGCTTTCACCAGAAATCCAGCCGACGGAGAGAATGCCTTCTACGGTGAATATCTTGTCAATGCGCAGGGAGAAGACGTTGTTGCCGGCATCCGGACTCCGCTCCCTATAAACAAGAAACAGAAAACGGACGCATCGGTGAAATCCCTTGAAGAATTATGGCCCGATATCTACAAACAGATCATCAAGGTCAGGAACACCCTGGAGAAAAATTACAGGGACATGCAGGATATTGAGTTTACCATCCAGAACAAGAAACTCTGGATGCTCCAGACCAGGACCGGTAAGAGGACAGCATTCGCGGCCTTCAAAATAGCTGTCGACATGGTAAAGCAAAAGCTTATCACGAAAGAAGAAGCCCTCATGCGGGTTGAACCGGATCAGTTGAACCAGTTGTTGCGGCCCATCTTTGATCCACAGGAAAAAGAAAAAGCCCTCAAAGCGGGAGATATGGTTGCCAGGGGATTAAATGCCGGCCCCGGAGCTGCCTCGGGCAAGGTCGTTTTCAACGCTGAAGACGCGGAAAACTGGGCGAACCGCGGAGAACAGGTTATTCTCGTCCGTATCGATACATCACCTGAAGACATCCGTGGAATGAACGCGTCACAGGGCATCCTTACATCACGGGGCGGTATGACAAGCCATGCGGCTCTGGTAGCCCGTCAGATGGGCAAGGTTTGTGTCGCCGGCTGCGGCGCTCTTGACATTGATTACGCACGAAAAGTAATCCGGGTAAACGGAAAAACAATAAATGAAGGTGAGTACATCTCTATAGACGGAACGACAGGCGAAGTATTCGCAGGTCAGATCAAGACAATACCATCGGAAATACTCCGTGTCCTCATTGATAAAACATTAAGACCTTCGCAGTCAAAAATTTATCAGGATTTTGCCCTTCTCATGAAGTGGGCCGATGAATTCCGCAGTCTCGGGATCAGGACAAATGCCGATCAACCCGACCAGGCAGCCATTGCAGTGGCATTCGGTGCTGAAGGTATAGGATTGTGCAGAACAGAACATATGTTCTTTGAAGGCGACAGGATTGATGCCGTACGGGAAATGATCCTTGCCGAGGATAAGGCGGGGAGAGTAGCTGCTCTCGACAAACTACTCCCCATGCAGAAAAATGATTTCGCAGGTCTCTTCACGGTCATGAAGGGACTCCCGGTAACGATCAGAACGCTTGACCCGCCTCTCCACGAATTCCTTCCTCACACGGATAGAGAAGTTGCTGACCTCGCGCAGAAACTAGGTGTTTCGGCGGAAAAGATTCAAGCCAAGATTGACAGTCTTCACGAAGCAAACCCAATGCTCGGCCATAGAGGATGCAGACTCGGAATTGTGTTCCCCGAAATCACTGAGATGCAGGCACGTGCCATTTTTGAAGCTGCCTGCGAAGTAAAGAAAAAAAGAATTAATGTGAAACCGGAAGTGATGATACCGCTTGTAGGCAATATCAATGAACTGAAACTTCAGAAAGATGTTGTCGTGCGGGTCGCTGAAGAAGTTTTCAGAAGGAATAAAACGAAAGTCGACTATATGGTTGGTACCATGATTGAAATTCCCCGCGCTGCCATCACTGCCGACGAAATTGCGAAGGAAGCTGAATTCTTCTCCTTTGGCACCAACGACCTTACGCAAACAACTCTCGGCATGAGTCGTGATGACGCGGGCAAGTTCCTTGTCCCCTATGTTGAAAAAGAAATTTATGCTTTTGACCCGTTTCAGAGGATTGACGAGGGTGGTGTGGGAAAACTCATGAAGCTCGGTGTTGATCTTGGCAGAGACACACGGAAAAACCTCAAGTGTGGTATTTGCGGTGAGCACGGAGGTGAGCCTCATTCAGTTGCTTTCTGCCATAAGATTGGTCTCAACTATGTGAGTTGTTCGCCATATCGCGTGACAATAGCGAAATTGGCGGCCGCCCGTGCGGCAATAGAAAATAAAAAGACCGTGAATACCGCGAAGAAAAAAGCGCCCGTAAAGAAGAAAGAGAAATAAAAATAGATAGTTTGATATTCAGGGGAAGCCGTTTAAAACCGCTTCCCCATTTTTATCGTTTACTTATAGACGCCGCAGGAGAGATAATAATTATCGATTCTTTGCACGTAATAGACTTTTTGCTGAATTAGTTTGGTCGTGAAATTCAGGTGAGCGCACACGTATTCACCGCCACCTTTTGTCTTTGCGAGGTTAATCATCTCTTTCACAAAGTACACACCGTTAGGGTCTTTAGAATCAATGAGATTCATTCCTACCCTTGACCGGTCTGCGCCGTTGAGGAGCAACGTACCGTTAAAATCCTGAGCAATAATATAAAGGCCGTTCCCCACATATTCACCATTGGGATTGCTGAACTCTTTGAAGGCCTTTTCTTTACCGTGTGCCTTCAAATAGGCGACTGCTTTTTCAAGCAAGATCCGTGCATCTTCAGTAGTTGCCATTTTGAACTGTGTTACTATTCTTTGTGTATCGAGAGCGAGATCAGCGACTTTAGATATTGTTTGGGCGTTTCGGTTGAGATTTCCCGCTGTTTGCTCGATGAGCGCTGAGATTGCCTGTATATTGTTTGCCAGTTCATTTGTTGTCGCAGTTTGTTGTTCAGAAGCGGCGGCGATCTGTGCTATTTCTGACCCGACCATATTGATTTGCTGCAGGATATCTTTCAGGGCTACATCTGATTTTTTTGCTTTTTTGGTCCCGGCCTCAACAGCCTTGACTCCTTCTTCCATGGATATTACTGCATTCTTTGTTTCGGACTGCATAGCCTTAATGGTGTCACCGATATGTTTTGTGGCCTCTGTTGTTTTTTCAGCAAGTTTCCTCACTTCATCGGCAACGACAGCAAAGCCTCTTCCATGTTCGCCGGCACGTGCAGCTTCAATCGCTGCGTTAAGGGCGAGCAGGTTGGTCTGATCAGCGATATCGTTTATGAGACTGAGCACCCCGCCGATTTCACCAGATCTTTCCCCGAGACTCCTGATAATATTTGCCGAAACCTTCACAATGCTATCGATCTGGTTCATTACCTCCAATGTTTCGTCGACGATAGATTGGCCTGTCACTGCCGACTGGTTTGCCCGATCCGAACTTCTCGCTGCGGATAAGCAATTCCGGGCTATTTCCGAAGATGTCGAGGACATTTCTTCTCCGGCAACAGCCACCGAATTCACCTGGGCGACAGCCTGATTTGTCCCGGCGATCATCTCCTTATAGGAGCTGTCGAGATCGTGTGCTGTGACAGAGACGACGTTGCTGCTGTTTGTGAAATGCGTGATCGTACGTTTTATGTGTTCGATAGAAGTATTGAAAAGGTGTGCAACTTCACCTATCTCATCTGACAGGGATATATCCGCTCGTTTTGTGAGGTCTCCCCTGGTTACATCCTCAATAAAGTTATTCATTTTTCTTATCGGTGAAAGTATTGATTTTGCCACAAGCACGGTAGCAAATACGGATAGAAAAATGCCGACAATCAGAACTGCCGGGGTGAGATATTTAATACCCAGCAACGAGGAAATCCACATGAGGACAAGAAAAAGGCATGTTACTAAAGGTATCAGAAAGATCCTCTTGGATATTTTTATGGATGCAAGCGAGAATATCATGGCCGTTAACCTCTTTCAGGTAATATTTTTATTTGCATCAGACATAATCGTTATCGACATATTTTAAAAAAACTAAAGAAACTTTATTGGATGGAGAGCGGTCTTCCTTGACAGCTAGTCACGCTTTCGGGTACTTTAAAGGCCATGATAGAGGATATTGATCTTGGCAAATTGAAGACATTTGAGGTTGATGAATTAAGAAATTACCTCCAGTTTCTCCTCTGGCACTACCGTGTTGTTGACGGATTCTGGTTCCTTTCCGTGGAAAAGAAATTTGACCGGTCGGCAGCGGAACACCTCGATGAAGTCGTCTGGGGAAAAATTGCCGGCATGTCATCGAAAGATATCGCGAAGAGATTTCATGTCAATGAGAAAGGTCTTAAAGGTTTCGCGAAAGCCATGGAGTTCTGCCCATGGACAATGATTGTGGGGTACAAGATAGAGGAAAAGGCCAATGAGGTCGTCATCACTGTTCCCACCTGTGTAACCCAGGTTGCACGGGTAAAGCACGGTCTTCCGGAATTTCATTGCCGCGACATGCACCAGCGCGAATTTGAGTCCTTTGCCCACGGAATTGACAAGAACATACAGGTCCAGTGTGTTTTTGC
>CAZXVZ010000120.1:0-8611 GCA_964644085.1 uncultured Syntrophus sp.
TTTCGTCGTGACTCATGAAGGCGTTGATTTTGTCGTGGATTGTTTTCTGGATCAGGTCATATTTCTTAATTGCCTCTGTATCGGCCCTCGTCAAAGCTGCATGTTCATCATTTCTACGGGCCAGCAGCGCCATTTTCGCGAGTTCCGCTTTTTCGATAATGGTGTTGAGACCCTCAACGTTTCTCGCCGCGCGTACAACAGCAACTTTTTTAGCCATTCTTTCCCGATAGGCCTGTGCTATTTCCACGTTGGAAATCAAGTTCTCTATCTCGGAAACAGTTTCTGTCAGTCTCCGCTGAGCCAGTTCTATGGAAGTCCTGAAAACCTGCTTCGGTTCAATCCTGCTCACGAGCCAGCGGATATTGACGTCCTCCAGTCTTTTCAATTCATCAAGGACATTCAGGACTTCATCCTGCGTAACAGATGCCCTCGGCACCCCAAGGAGGTATTCATCAGAGGCAATTTGCTTCAGGAGGTCATTTTTTTCTACTATTAATTCGTCAAGGTCTTTGAGTCCCTGTTCAATCTGATAGGGGCCTAAGGCTTTTTTCTCACCGGCGGGACCCTTTTTATTCTGAGCAAGAATCTTCCCGGCTTTCTTTTTTCTGTCTATCCCGGTGGTCTTTTTTTTCGGTTGCATTCTTTTCAAAAGAAATTCCGAAACCTTTTCCGGAGAATGTTTTGTCACGTTCAGTCTCATGTGAGCCTCCACTTCGGTATAGGAAAAAAACGCTTATTTTACCGGGAATTCTCTTTACAGACCCTGACCTCCCGGGCCGCCTTTGAGTCGTAAACCGGTAATGTCTATATTGACTTTCAATTGATGTTTTGCGGAGATTAAATAACGTATCGTCTTTGCTAACTGCGAACCTGCATGTTCAAACCACATTTGGACAGCCATGGTCCTCCCTTCCGGAAAGAACCGGAACCGCGAATGAAACAAAAACCGGCGCCTTTCCGCAGAGGGAAGACGCCGGTCGTTTAATATCTTACCATTTCGGCATGGGCAGCTTTTTCGGGCTTTCCCAGTCTTTCATCTTCTTCATCCACGGAGCGCGGTCAACGAACTCATCGTGGGCAAGCGGTACCGGCGGATGGCATACCCAGGTCGGGTCAAAGGCATCTTTTACCCTCAGGAGCCATTCGTGGTAATTCGGTCCGTACATGGGCCCGGTGAGATAGAGCGGCTGGTGGGGACCGAGCAGAGAGGTGTAATAACGCTCTTTGATGTTCATTTTCGAGGTCTCAACATAGAACTGGTCTACGCCGTTTGTATCTTCGCGATGATCCCAGTAAATAAGGAACTCGGAGTAGCCCTGGTGTCCAAGTTCAAAACTCTGGAACCAGCCCGGATCACCGTAATCAGGCATGAGCGGCGGTGTATATTTCTTTTTGACCTCGGCATAGCTCTCGCCATGGGCAGTAGCCTGAGACAGGGATTCAATAATGTAGTCAACGGAGACATAGGAGCCGCACATAAGCCACATACCCGCCGAGTCGGCATTCTTGATCCATGACTCGTCGGAAGGTTTGGTAGGACGCGCGATGCCGCCTAATTCCGTCATGATGTCGTTCAGTACGTTTTCATCATACTGCATCTGATCCTCTGAGGTGTACCCGATGAGGAGGACACGGACAATGTGGAAATTCTTGATGGTATCTTCATTTTCCTTGCCCCAGAGTTCCCAGAACTCTTCCTTGTCTTCAGCCTTGGCTATGGCTCGCCAGAAGAGAGGCACCTTTGTCACCGCTCCCGCGATTTCTGCCTTGCCGATTTCAAACATGGCCTTTACCTGCGCGGCCTTCGTGGGCATCTGGAAGTTGACCCATTTCACGCGTTTCGTGGGAAGCGCGAGGGCGGTATTGGGAGAGGTACCGGTCGGTACGAGCGGCTCAGGCTGGAAGGGCAGTGTCTTGATTGCCATCTTCGTTACAATACCGAGACAACCGCGGAGTCCCGTGAAACCCCTCAGAAGCCCTCTGAGGTCAGGACCAGGCCCGTCGCCCCAGAAGGGGTCAGCGCCGTCGGCGAGGGAACCCATTTTTACGAGTTCCCCGTCAGGCAACACGAGTTCCGTGCCGAGGATTCGCCTGTGGGGCAGGCCGATACGATGGCTGAGGGGAGACCAACCGTCACCGATAAGGTTACAGATTGCCGACGCCTGCGCGCCGCCGCCCCCGATAACCACATAAGCGCCCTTATTCATGGCTTCCTGCTGAATGGGCGAATAAATAACACCTGTTCCCACGACAATATAAAAATGCTTTTCATCAATTTCAAAATCATTGAGCCGTTTCAGGTCGATAAGGAGCTCATTCTCGACGTGGCAGTGTGACCGGGGGCCGTAAAAACCGGTTGAATACGGGACATAAGGCACCTTGTAACGGTTGCAGATTTTGACAACCTTCTGTACTTCCTCCGTATTCCTGGGCAGGACAACGGCTCCGGGGATGGTACACATGACCCGCTCATATCCTGTTCCGTTTTCATATCCACCCGGGCCAGACCGGTATCCTTCACAAATAGCGGGATCGTCAGATAAATACTTTGCCCCGACCGCCGCTTCTAACGCGCTGTATGCTTGTTTATTTATACTCATCGTCAACCTCCTTATATTTCCACTGAAGCAAGGATAAGTTCTGCAATATCCATGACTTTCACGTTGTCACCGTTCTCTTTCACGGTCTGGGAAAAATTGCTCTTGCACCACGGGCAGGCCGATACAAGCGCTTCCGCACTCACGTATTTCACTTCTTCCAGGCGATGGGCTGCGGAAGATTTCGCAAGGTCCGGGAAGGCTTCTTTTGTTCCTCTCCCTGCTCCACAGCAGAAGGCATTCTCCCGTACCCTCGGCATTTCGACAAACTTTGCTCCGGGAATGGCATTCAGGATGTTCCTTGCCTGTGTGTAGAGGCCGGCTCTACCGCGTCTTCTCTGCAGGCGCGGATTTACCGTACCCATCCATCCTCTCTCGCCTTTCCAGGGTGTCCAGGGATCACAGAGTCTGCTCACACCGCATGAATCATGGTATGTAAAGCGGAGGTCAACCGGTTTCTTCAGTTTCAGAGTACCGTCTTTGATGGCCTTGTCGGCAAACTCGATAAGGTGGATAACCTCAAAGCCAAGGTCTGCCGTAGCGATATTGAGCAGCTTGGGATAATCAACTTTCCACATGCGGTAGCACTCGGCACAGCTTGTCACGAGGGTCTTGGCGCCTGTGGCCTTGACAGCGGCAATGTTTTCCTTGGCAATCTTCTTCGCCGCGTCGATCATACCCACGGAATAGATTGTATTTCCGCAGCACTTTTCGTCTTTCATGACCATAAACTTGGTCCCCGTGGCATTGAATATCTTTGCTGTCGCCTGCGCAATGCCCTGGTTGACGTAAGACGCGGAGCAACCGGCAAAATACAGAACATCGGCCTTTTCCGCGACCTTAATGCCCTTGGTAAGCCATTTTTTTCTGTTTTCGTGGGGAAGCCCCATCTGGTTATGCTTGCTTGTAATATTTTTCGCGACTTTCTTGTGCGCCGGCAGGGGTCCAGCGCCGTCTTTCACTGCTTTGGCCCTCAGGGCCTCAAGGGTCAACTCAACCTCGAGGTCAAGGTTTCTCTTGCAACCAACATCACAGGCTCCACAGAGCGGATCCGCGTAAATAATCTCAAGGAGCTTGTCAGTCCATTCAAGTTTTCCATCGAGCACTTTCAGGCCGATCCTCATCTTTCCGAAAGCACCGTATGAATCGAAATCATTCCAGACATTGCTGGGGCATCTCGTGGAGAACTGGGTACCTGGCATATAGGTATGCTCAACCCAGTAGCATCCTTTGCATTTAATGCAATGCTGCATATCATATTCAAAGTTCTGAAGATTTGTTACATCTAAAGCCACTTTGGTACTTGGCGTATCGTAACGGTCTTTTTTCTGCATTGTATCCTCCTTAGAAACACAAATTGCCGGGGTTCATAATATTTTTCGGGTCAAAAACATTTTTCAGCCGTTTCAATGTCATTGTGTAGCTGGCGGCACGGTCGTATATGATCGGGGCCAGATCTCCGTAAGGCCTTGAAAAGAATGCCCCTTCACTCATCATTGCAAGGGCTGTCTCACGGGTCATATCGGCGACAAGGGCCTTTTCGTGATCATATTCAGGATCGTAGAAGAAACTGAACTCAACCTGGCAGGCGCGATTGTGTTCTATAGGCTGGATGTAGCTGCCGATATCGCTGATGGGGTATCCGAACTGGGAGGCCATTGTTTCCATAATCTCCATAAACAGAGGGACCTTGTTCGGTTTGGTAATGAAAAAGATGTTCTGACATCCTCCTCTCAGGCGGTTTTTCCAGTATGGAACTTTTGCCGGCCAGGGGGATCTCAACATGGGGAACAGTTTCCTGCCAAGTCCCGGGAATCCCGGAAGGTTATCTCCAAGAGGCATTCTGGGGAATTCATTTTTCAACACTTCAGCGAGGAATTTTTCCTCATAGGCGATCTTTTCTTCGGGTCTTCTCAGAAGTCCGCTGATGACCAGGACGAGAGACCACGGCGGTAGTTTCGCGCAGAGGGTATCGAAATCCTCAGTCTCATCGGCCGCGATAGCGGCAAGATCCACGTTATTCAGAAGGAGGCATTCCTGTCCGATCCTTCGAGGCAGTATCCTGTACAGAAAATCCATTGCATATGAGAGATCGTCCACAGGCGCAAAGAGTATCTTGTCTATTTTCGGGATAGACTCGATCTTCAGGCTCATCCAGGTGACAATACCCATGGTACCCTGCGCGCCCTGGAAGAAACGGTAGAAATCAAGACCGGGTCCTGACGGGTTCGCCCCTCTTGATTTTGAATCAGGGAAGCCGTTCACGCTGGCTGATCCGCATCTGAAAACCTCACCGTTTGCCCAGACGACCTCGATTGACTGTGTCGGTTCGCCGTAATCATAGACGATATTCGTCGGGACTTCCCTTTCCAGATAATCGGTAAGGACGGAGCGCTCCGGATGGGGCAGGAGCGGCATGATCATCCGCATACCTTTTTTCTTCAACGCGTCCGTAAGCTGCTGCCAGGTCACACCGGCTTCGATGCGGACGAGCCTGTTGTCAAGATCGATTTCAAGGATTTTGTTCATCCTCTTCAAATCGATAACAACACCACCCTGTTTGGGGATGGAACATCCGTTGAAGTGCACCCGGGAACTGACGGGGACAACGGGGATGTTCTGTTCATTACACCACGCGACGACCTTTCCCACGTCCTGTGAATTTGCCGGCCACACCACCGCGTCGGGCATCCCGGCAGGGAGGAGACTGTAATCTCTGGAATAACGTGCGCATTCCTCCCTCGCGTCACTCACATGATCCTTGCCAACAATTTTCGCGAGCTCATTCTTTATTTCCATTGTACCTCCTCGTAAAAATGGTAACTAATAAATCGAATTGCAATAACCAGAGCACTGTGCCTTTTCTCGGAATTGAACAGGCGATTGCCGATTTGGTTACTGTCTGTGCCTTTTATATTGTTACTGCCGACACCACTGTTTCCTCACATCAGGTTGATACCGTTATTTTAATATCACAGGACCCCTATTTTGTCAATACATAAAATATCAATACATTTACTTTACATATGTTTATTTTCTGTTGTAGAATAGAAGGTTGATATACTATAATGTCAACAATTATTTTAAAGAGGAGCTGGTAAAGCATGTCCGCCGATAAGACAATCTATCGAAGCGATCTGAGCGCCGATGAAGGCGTGCTCATGGCCGTTGTGAGGGCCGCGGAGACCTTCAAGAGGGTCGTCTCGGCCATTTTCAGGAAGCATACCCTCTCTTTCCCGCAGTATAATGTCCTGAGGGTCCTCGACGCTTCAAATGAAGGCAGGAATAGAATTACCGATGTGAGCAGGATCATGCTCGTGCCCTACGCCAACATGACCGGCATTGCCAAGAGGCTGGAAAAAAACGGTTTCATCCTCAGGAAATCTGACCCCAGCGATGAACGGGTAACCATACTGGAGATCACCCAGAAGGGTAAAAAACTTCTTTCCAGGATAGAAAAAGAACGCGACGAAAACATGCACGCCATGCTCAAAGGTTTCACCGAACAGGAAAAACAGAAACTCCTCGATATGGTGAAACGGCTTATTAAAAACAGCAGATAACATGGTCATCGGGTCATTGGGTCGTAGGGTCGACAAGACACATAGCGGAAAGCAAATCCCAAATCCCAATATTCAAATTCCAAACAATAACCAATACACAAACATCAAATAAATCATAATAAATTGGTTTTGACGCTCTGCGTTTCCCCCGGCTCAACGACTCAATGACCCGACGACTCGACGACTCTATGACCCGATGAGCCAATGACTGTTTTACGACTCGCCGTTCATTGGTTTTCCGCCCTGTTCCAGGTAGCAGGCATAGCAGCAGTGAGCGCCTCCCCCGTAGTTGTGTTTCATGCAGACATACCGCTCGCAGTATTCACACTTATCGACACCTTCCGTAGACGCACAGCCGACTTCATCACAGATCCTTTTCCCCGTTTCATCGAAACGCTTGCCAAGTTCCTTTATGAGTTCCTTATTCCGGGCTGTTTTGTCAGCCTCGAGTTTTGACATAATCTCAGGCCGCATGACGGTGAGATATTCACCGATATAGTATTCGAGAAGGGTATCCTCTACGATCTTGTCCTTCTTCTGTGCCTTCGCGCGGTCCCGCAATGCTTCAATTTCCGTCTTATCATCATCATTCAGTTCAATACCGAGCCTCTTTACATCATCGAGTATACCCACAAAAAACCCTCCAGATATAAAATCAAAATATATTCTATCGTTTCACTTTAAACATTTTTCATGCCGCTGTCAATCCAATGAATCGCGGGCGCCTGCTTTTCATGATGTATACGCGAGGGGGGGCAGGCTTGTATCAACCCATTTATGTAGGAGATAATAAGGATAAAAAAAGGGGCCCCAAAAGGCCCCTTACGGTAATTCTTGATGAGAACGACTTAGAAATAATATCCGGCGTGAAAACGGAGTTCGTTCATAGTTCCGTAGCGTTTGTAAGCGTATGGATTGGCACCAACATATCCATTTCCACCGTACCGGGTATGGAGTCTTGTGTACTCCACGCCAAGCCTGATCGCGGGAATCGGATCATAGACCAGCGCGAGGTTGTACAGCGTGTTCCTGATTGTAGCGTTCAGGTTAGCATTTCGCCAGGTGCTGCCGACATTAGGTTTCTGATCGGTATATGAAGCGCTCAGATACACCTTGTCATGGAGCCATACGTAGAGACCAGTGTATATGCCATAACCTTTGGTTCTTACGTAACTATCTGTGTCAGCGGCGTTCCGTAAATAGTATGCAGGCATCAGGTTCGCGTTATAGGCCAGGCCCTGACCGGTGATAAAACCCGCGTATGCTGCCACTGCCCCTGCCTTGTTGTTCTTTTTCTCGGGAACGATCGGGACATAGGCGAAGAAGTTAGCCATCCAGCCGTCGTCCTGTTTCGCGGAAAAACCTGTTGCAGTGGTTCCTCTTACGATTTTTTGCCGTCCATAGACACCGCTTGCGCCGACTTTGAGCATCATAGGGCCGATTTTGCCGCAGCTGTCGGTCTGATACCAGAATGCACCGTATACATTGGGGTACATGCTTCTGGTATAATTATCGAAATAATCATTGCCCGCGTCGAGCCACCTGGTAGCGGCCGGGAATTCAACACCTGCAAAACCGACAAAATTCTTGCCAAATTTGTGGGTCCACCTGATCTGGGGTGTTCTCGAGGGAATACCCACGTTCGGCAATGATGCCAGCGTACCACCCGGGGGAGGCATACCAACATCATAGGCGCCAAACCAGGTGTTACCGATGAGCAACTGGTCCTGTGCCCAGTCAAAAGTCAGGTACGCGTGCCTGAGATAGGCTTCGCCGAAGGACTGGTTCTGTGCGGCGCCGAGGAAGTCGAATTCCAGCTTTGCACCTGTCTTCGCGCCCCATGCGTCGGGACCTTTTACCATGAATGTGACCCTGCCTTCAGCACCCCAGAAGAGGTTGCCGAATTCATCGGTGTCGTTCTCCAAATTGCCGCTGTTTCTGAAAGCCTGTCTCACGCCATACCCCTGTGACTGGTCGGACCAGCCGAACTGTGACAGAATAAACCCGCCGATGGTCATGTCGTATCTGTTGTTGACAGCTCCGGCATGGCTCAGTACAGGCATGGCAAGCAGTACTGCAAGAGCAAAAATCACTAATTTCTTCATTCCATCCTCCTTTTTCTTTTTTAACAGCCAATTGTTCATACTGAATAAAAACATCATCTTTAAGTTCTCCCACCTCCCTTGTTATTAAAACTTTTTAATTTATAACAAGCATTAAAATCTTTGTCAAGAAAAAAAATTAAAAATTTTTAAATTATTTTCCTTTATGTTTATGGAGACTTTGGCCTTTCGCGCGTTCGGGTCTTTATACATGAGGGGGAAAATCACCAAAATCCGGTATGAAATGGCAATAATCCTATTAATTTCATAGGGTAACATTACAGGCAGTCATCAGCTTATCATGCGTATTTTCGTATTTTTCCATGGACTGGGAGAATAATTTCAGATA